>CAXRJY010000079.1:0-3462 GCA_964230915.1 Candidatus Poseidoniaceae archaeon
GCAATGCCTCTACATCGAATTCTGCAGCCTGTAATGGCACTCTCAGGTCAAAGTGGTCACCAACTACCGGGTCAATCTCTCCCATCTGCCCTACTTCTTTACCTGAAACTAGAATTCGTGCTGAACGCCCTTTCATCCAAGGCCCCTCTTCTAGAGCCATAGTTTCCCAACTTACGTCCAGTTCCTGAGAATCAGACCCAAGGTCTCTCAACAAAGCCTGGACCATTCCTCTACTCTGTGAAAAGGAGGATACCTGTTCTGCACAAAGCCAAGCGATTCTATTCCTATTCTTGTGGTCTCTTACACAGATTCCAGATTCGTAGATTCGTTGTGGCAACTCATGTCTCCTGTTTGCAGACAATAGTCGTAGTAGGCTGGGCAAGATGGATTGGCGAAGGATGGTGTGTTCTACGGTGATTGGGTTCTTGATCGAGGTGACCTCTCCATCTTCAGGTATGCGAACGGCTTCGAATTGGTCGCTCTCATTTGAGAGCGTCAGGCTCTGAACCTGTTGTAATCCAAGTCCTTGTAGGCAATCTCGAAGACGACGAATGAATGTTGCCTCTTGACGAGGAACAGCGGTGGCTGGGAATGCAGGAGTTGCTTCACCAAGGTTCTCATATCCATGGCCAATGGCTATTTCTTCAATCAAGTCGATAGGGTGAAGGATGTCGAATCGCCAGCGTGGCATTTCAATCACCAGCCATTGTCCATCTGCAGAAGCATCTGACATTCTATCGCCACCAATGCCATTGGAATCTTCTCTTCCAAGATAGCGACCACCCATCCTGTTGATGGAATGTTCAAGTTCAGCATCACTGAATCTGTGGCCAAGGATCTGTGCGACCAATTCCTCGGGAACTCTGTGTTGCTGAGAACTTCCATCAGGTGTGGTTAATTCCTTGTCTAGACAAGAATTGGTATTTACAGATTCAACAACACCGCCACGTGCTGCAAGTTGAAGACACACGAGTAACAAACAACATTCGCAAGCCCTTTGGTCCCAACCCGTGACATCGATGAAGAAGTCCGAGGTGGAGTGGCTTACCGTTGTATGGTCGCCATTGATTACTGGTGGAAATGACAAGACTTTGTCTGAGGCGTCAAGAATAACTGGATAGCGTTCGAATCCTTCTAGAAGATGTGCATATGCCACTCCTTTGTCGTGTTCAGTCAAAATTTCATCGATACTCATCTCTTTTGTCATCTGAAGAGGAGTGAATGAATAGTCTCCAGGGACACACTTCACTCTGAATGGTGGAGACAAGGTTGAGAGGTCGTGAACTCCAATCGATGCTCTTTTTCTGCCTCTTCCGATTGCGAAATGCAATTTTTCTTGATGGTCCATGAGAGCCTTGATGAAATCCTCTTTTTCTTCTGCCGACTCACCAGTGTCCACTCCTCTTACAATTGCGCCAAGAATGATTGGCCTGACCTCTGCAAGACCAGCATCAACATCCATGCTCACAGTGCCATTTACAACCTCCAAAGCTGGTTGTGATTCACTGTCATGTAGAAAAGGCCTGATGGCATGTGCGAGAGTTTCTCCTGACAACAAGT
Source organism: Candidatus Poseidoniaceae archaeon (assembly GCA_964230915.1). Taxonomy (GTDB): domain Archaea; phylum Thermoplasmatota; class Poseidoniia; order Poseidoniales; family Poseidoniaceae; genus UBA226. Next base: position 1,561 of record CAXRJY010000079.1, read on the forward strand.
CTGGGCGATCAGGGAAAATTTCAATTTCAAGCATATCAGTATCACATCTATCGATGTCGGTACCAAGTAGTGGCAATTCGTCCACTAGTCTGCTGAATTCATGTTCAATTCCATACTTCGCTTGAATCATGCTCAAGAGTTTTTGTTCCACTTTGATCGTTGGCATCAATACACCTCAACTTGCGAACCAATGTGGCAGTGGACGACCATATCCAGAGAGACGGAGGCCACTGGTGGAGGCCGTCTCATGATCAAGAGCCCGAAGATGTTTGCGAGTCAGATTATCGATTGTCGAAACTCCTAGATGCACTAGCCAACCACTCAGTTTCTCATGAAGTTCTTTGAGCCATCTCTCTATCTCCTGAATTGAATCATCTGGAACTTGGCAACTGAGAATGGTTGAACCTGCAGCACAGGAAATCGCTAGATCAGTCGCATCAGCATTCCAATCGATACAGAACCCAGACAGAATTCCATCAGTTGCCAACCCTGTGGATGCAGCAGAACGCCCTACCAACGGTAGAGCCGAATTTGCGCTTCTGCCACTCGAATCTCCAAGTCTAGCAATCACAGCATCTATTCCACAACCGGTTGCAGAACGGTGCAGACGTTCAACACGGTCGACATCATCGGTGAAGAGAATCGGTGAATCATCTTCGAGGATACTTCGCAAGGATACCACGATGCCATCAAGGACAGGTGAACTATGCGTTGGTAGTGCCGCAAGGTCGAGGACTACACCACCTGCTTTCTCAAGAAGAGTAGAACAATCGGTGAGGTTATTGGAATCAAGGATTACAAGATCGATATTCCTTGGCTCTTTGCGGACAATGAATGGTTGAATTGAGGTCATCTCTCCCTTCAGACCCTTGCCGGAATCTTTCATTGGAATCAGAGGCAGTGGCAGTCCAACTGCTTTTGCCTCACCTCCTCGCTCAGCAAGCAGTACCAAGGTATCTCTCTGAGAGTGAGAAGGAACTTCTTCATCTCCCCCGTTGACCAATCCAATACCTCCCCAGCCGCCACTCGGAACTGATTCGGGTGCAGTAGGTTGGATGGTTGAATCTTCAACTGCAGTCAGACAGACTGCATCATTAGGAACTTCAAGGGTCGTATCACCAATCTCAGAATTGAGTTTCTTTGCTTGGGCAGCGCTTAGAGAATCCATCTTGAGTCCTTCAGGTATCGCCGGGCAACGTCCGTTGATGATAATCCGCCCTCCGGTCATTCCTACACCCGGTTCTCGTCCTACATCACCATGCACGACAATCGTCCCTCCGCTCATACCGCCTCCTATTCGGAGTCCAGCATCTCCACGGACCAGCAACAATCCTCCGGACATCTGTGAACCGGCATCATCACCAGCACCGTCGCGTACGGTAATTCTTCCATCACACATTGCATGTCCCAAGAAGCCCCCAACCCCTCTTTCCACAGAGAGGTTTCCTCCATTGTTCCAAGCTCCAAAGAGATCTCCAGCAGAACCTTCTAGAGTGAAGTTTCCACCAGTTGAGAAAGCGGCCACGCAATCGTTGAGGGCACCTAACATCCGCAGTCTGGCGCCTTTGGGCAGGCCTGGTGCCACACCCATCTCTCCTTGCTTTGGATTTGGCTCTCCATTCCGGCTCCAACCGACTTTCATACCTTGGTCCAATTGCAGTGCTCTGTCGACCAGTCGTGCTAAGTCACGATTCAATTGGAGGCTGCGAACCACATCCTCCCGCATCTCGGCCATCGTCCTTGCCAATACCTTGCGGTCTTCAATCTGTCCACGCATTTCCCACCACGAACGGCAGAATGCCACCTTTGGTCCAATTGCGAGACGTAGTAATGTTCATGGGTGGGCCGCAAAGACGATTGAACAAGAGGCGAGTGGTATGGTGACACGTGTTGGAATAAACG
>CAXRJY010000080.1:0-7279 GCA_964230915.1 Candidatus Poseidoniaceae archaeon
TTTCAAAATCTCTTCTATCAATTTCATTATCTTTTCAATACTCATGTCTATACGTTCCTCAAGAGGGGTTCTAACGAACTCCGATCTGGTTAGAGGGTTATTCTGACATGCAACACTAGTTTGTTCAAACACCTATATCAAGATATCTAATTCCTGTTACAGGTTGTTCTTCTGAAGCATCTCAAGAGACCGAATCCATCATGTGTGTATGCTCTACGCACAAACTATGCGCAATGGATGGTTAAGTGCAAGTATCGTGCTGATCATCCTCATGCATCCATTATCTGGTTGCTTTGGAAACGGGACTGAAGAAGGTGAGCCTTCAGAACTGGAAGAGCATTGGTTACCTGATGTTGAAGATAGAGAGAATATGATCTATCGCGAAGATGATGTGTTCAGCCGAGTATCATGGAATGGTTCGTACTCAATCGATTCTGTTCGCTCAATCTATGTTCCCGTTCCAGCAATATCGCTTACAGATGGCGGGGCGGGAGTCACTGGGGGTGCTGAGGTTCACATGGGCTTGTGGTTGCCCGTGATCGAAGGTTGCGATATGGATGGTGCTAATGTTTCTGAAGAATGCCAAGTACCAATAATTGCTGAAATCGGACCATATTACAACGACGGAGATGTCGACGCATTGACGCCAGCCGATCGGTTGGGGAGATTCTTGATTGAAAATTTCGTCCCTCATGGTTATGGCGTTGCTCAGGTCTCAGTCTTCGGTACAGGGGAATCGAATCATTGCATGGATTTGATGGGCCTAGAAGAGCAAGAAGGAATCGATGCTGCAGTTGAATACCTGGGCTCTTCTCCATTCTCGAATGGTCATGTTGGAATCATCGGCAAATCATACGATGGCTCCACCCCTTGGGAGGCTGCAGCCATGGGTTCTGAATATCTGAAAACTATCATCCCAATGTCGGGACTCATCGGTGTGCATGATTTGATGTGGAGAAATGGGAGTATGGAAGCGCGTGGAGCAATTATGCACAATGGAGTGTATGGCAGCTTTGGATTGGATGGTGACTTAGAAGATGTTCAGAACGCATGTGAAGGATATCTGGAAGGATATTATGCGGGAGTGGGTGCTTATCTGACGGGTGATAATCTCGCTTGGACAGGTAGTGATTATTGGGAAGAGCGCCATTTCCTGACAAGAGCCATTGAGAATTACAATGGTTCAGTGTACATCATCCATGGGCTCCAGGATTGGAATGTAGATCCGCATATGGCATTCCCAGTGCACAACATGATGGTTGATGCCGGATTTGATGTCAAGGGCCTGTACGGGCAGTGGGGTCATGATTACCCCGACCGAAGAAGTGGACACCAAGGCCTCTCGAGTGGATATGGTGCTGAGGCATTTCCATACACTCTTAGATGGGACTGGGCGGATGACCTATTGGAATGGTTTGATTTCTATCTCATGGAGAAGGGAGAACAGCCTCGTCTTGTGGCAGAGGTTCAAGACAACATGGGTGGATGGAGGGTTGAGGAAACTTATCCTCCAAACAATATGACGTGGCATGAATATGGAATGGATGAATGCACCATCATCAGCGGCGGCGAAAGTGTGACAGTAACATCTACCCTGACAGTTGGTTGTCCTGAATTTGATGTAGAAACCAGAATCATTGGCACGCCAACATTTCACATAGAGGCAACAATATCTCCTTTGGCAACCAGTGGTCATCTGTATGTAGAAATGGTTCAAGCAAGTACTGGGATGCATCTTGGTCACGCAGTGATGGACCTTAGATTCCATGCCGGTGGTAAAGACGGTGCTGTGCTCGCTCCTGGTTCAACAGTAATTGCGAAGATGGAATTCTTCGGGATGGATGTGGTTGTTCCTGCAGGGGATGGGATCAATCTGATCATCACTCAAACAGGAGATGATTACGTGCCGAGTCCTGTCTCAACTTTCCCCGTGCAGGTTTCAATGGATGCTCAAAGTATTCTGACCCTTCATCGGGTGGAAAGGACGTGTGAGGACCTGTTCTTGCCTCCAATGCAGCAGCCTTATCCACAATGCTCTCCATCTTCTTGATTCAGTGGATATCATCATCAGATGATGGCCTTTGGAAGTAGCATGGTCCTCAGCCGCCTGAAGGAGATATGGCAGCGGAAAAAGCGATTTCCTGCACTTGGGTTTGAAAGGGCTGGATTCATGGCTGAAGCACAGATTGGACAATTGATAGAAGCGGGAATTGTAGGTACTTGTTGGCGCGTTTTCCATGGCCCTCGAATACCTGCTCCAAAGGAAGGGCGGTGTCGTGAGGCTGACTTCATCGTTGTTGGACCGGCTGAAGTGTGGATGGTTGAATGCAAACATTGGTCGGGTCATGTTGAGATGCGTGGAACTGATGTCATTCAACATCGAAGAAATGACAATGGAGAATTGAATCATAAAGACACTTTTGGAACAATTGCCCACAAAGGAAAGGTGCTGGCTGAATATCATGGGGCTGTCATGCCTAAAATGACGTCTTTTGTTGTATTCTCAAATCATAATCTGGAGTTGCCTGATGAGGTGAAGAACAGAGATGATTGTTTCAGGCAGAGTGATCTGCTGGCAATTCTGCCAAGTGAGAAGGAAGATTCGAAAACAGTGGGGTTGTCCACTGAATCGGCCGCTCTTGTAGAATCTCTTGAGACGCTTGGAACCTGGGACCTCGTTCACTTACATGGTGGCAAGGAATACAATGGAGACCTAAAATCGGTAGCCATAGAGAGCGGAGTCATTCATGGATTGTTTGAATCGAGAATTGAATACGACAGAATTGACATGGAAACTGAAAGGTCGTGGATGGGAATCTTTCGCGGTACGAAATGCGAAGCGGTGCTCTCAAAAAACGGAGTTGAGTTGAAGCGTTGTGCTGTCAATCCAGATGCTGGAATTACCATACGCAGAGCTGGAAAAAGTGCGGATACGTATGTCAAGTGGCGTCATGTGACTGCAATTGATCTGCTTAGTAATCCCGACCACCACAACATCCGTAATGAGTCGTGACTTGAAATGGGTTGGCGCTGCCGCAGCAGATATGGCAGATGAAATGACAATCCGAATAGTTGGCCTGATAGCAAGCCTCCTAGGTATCGTTGCTTGGGCACCTCAAATCAAAAAGGTCTGGGTTGAGAAACGACATGATGGAATATCATTGCCCACATTCTGGGTGATTGTTGCTGCCTTGGCAATGTGGCTCATCTATGGAATCATGATCAATGCCTTCGAAGTGATTCTTGGCAATGTGCTCGCCCTGACAATGGTATTGGGGGTCATCGTTGGAGTCATGCGTGCCAGAAACTGCGGGGATTCTGACATCATCTCTGAATAGGTCATTTTTGTCCGGCGGGCTTTTCATAAATGATGAAGATATAGTCGGCGCATGGCTGCTGATGACTTGTCGTCGATGACTGTCCCCCAACTCAAGGAGTTGCTCAAAGAAAAGGGGCTTACTGTAGGAGGTAAGAAAGCAGAATTGGTTGCTAGGCTTGTCGAAAATTCTGAGAGTGAGGCGGCAAAACCTGCTAAGAAGGCTGCTGGTGGCGAATTGGTAGTCAGTGAATTGCCCTTTTTTCTTGCCATAAAAGAAGGTGGATTGGGTGCTGTTGAAATCGATAAATGGAAAGCAGCGTCCTATGGAATGGCCGTCTTCATGTTCATCATGTTGATCATTGGACTCAATTCAATGTCGTGGTATAGTGCAAGTTTTGAAGAAACTGAAGATAGTGGGTTATTTGGGCCAATCACGATGACTGCGAATGTTGGTGTGGGGTTGAGTGATTTGAAAATGGAGCTTTCTGGTTTTATGACTTTTGAAATGGTGGTGGCCTTAGATGAATGTGATGAAGAAGGAGGGGGGGAAGAAGAGATAGATTGCGGCACCCTTTCAACTGCAGGAACTATCAACAAGATTTTCATTATTCTCTCACTGATTTCAATTATTGTTTTGCTGATTTTTTCCACTGGCCGGGGTTTTGGGATTTTTACTTCGGGTGTACTTGATGAAAAATCCGACTTGATTGAAAAAATTAGTTGGTTGATTGCAGTTGCTTCCATCAATCTAGGAACTCTGTTGTATTGGATGATCGTTGGCTTTCAATCTCACTTTGGAGGGCCATATGATGAGGGATTAGGAAGTATGTGGTGGATGATGTTCTTGTTTTCACTGACTTTTGCGGCAGTTGTTTACAATGAAAAGGTGAAAGCCTTGGTTTCGAGGTTTCGAAACTCGGCGTGATCATTGATTGTTTGCCGCATCTGGAGATTGAGGGGTGGTCAGGACTTCTGCTTCAGTTCGGTCAATCAGTGGTAAAGATAGGGCCGACGAATCATCCATCATCACATGAATTGGACAAGAGCAAGCGGGGGCGAGATAATCCTCGCCAGTACTGGTCAACAGCAAGCGGATTCCGTGCCCCGCTGGTAATATCGCATCGATTCCTTGGAATTCCATCATCATGACAACTTCTTGGCCAGATATTACTGTCTGTGGTTCATAGCCCCCTGCGTGATATCGGATGTCCATTGTTGCGTGTCCTAATCGCAAACCCGTCTCTGCATCTTGCATTTCGACGAATATCTGACCTCCATCAGCAGTAGCATGGACTGTCAAGTGAAGTCTAGAAAGGCCTGAGATGTGAATGTTGGATTCGAACCCTGGACAGTCGACAGTTGCTGTTCCAGTATTGCCAACATTTCCGAGTACTGGCGCCCCTCCAATCGTCTCCCCTTGAGATGAGCACTGATCCAGAGTCACTGTGCTCCATTCAATGTCTTGTGGCGGCCAGGTCTCCTCTATTCTCCACTGTCCATCGTTGCGCTGAATCTGAGCATTGAGTTCAGGTTGTGGGCCAATGCCCTTGAGATAATATTCGAACCATTCGAACAAATCCTGAGCCCAGTCCCACCTTGTCATGTTGTGAATTGCTTCACCACCATACCCACTGTCCTGAGCGTTATGTTTACTCCATTGATCAGGGTAATTGTGCTCCCATTGACCTAGGATGCCGCGGACCTCAAAACCGGCGTTGATGTAATCCTGATACCAATTATATCCCACCGGCCCACTGAAAACCTGGTGGGGGTCAACATTCCAATCCTGCATTCCTTGTACCCAATATACTGAGCCATTCCAATTCTCGAAGGCTTTGTCGATGTGGCTTCGTTCATCGTAGTAATTCTCCATGTATGGATCCAATTCACCCATTCCATAAGTGACTGGTCCTGCAAACAGGCCTTCGGCGATATCTGGGCAAACGTTGTCAAGGTCATCTGCATTGTAATCGACCGTGCTGGAGAAATAATTCATGTGCATGACCTGTGATCTGGCTTCTGCACTTCCATTCTTGTAAAGCAGTGGATGAAGCGCCGTTGTGCCAGAAATTGGGACTATCGTCTTCAGATATTCACTACCAAGAGCAGCGGCTTCCCACTGTGTAGCTCCTTCGTAGGATTTGCCATACAGGCCAACATGCCCATTGCTCCAGTTCTGAGAGCCGAGCCATTCCACAGCGTGGTGTATTCCCCAACCTTCACCAGCACCGCGGTAATCGAAACAGCCGCTTGAGAGTTCGGTGCCGAAAACTGCCACTTGGGCAAAGGCATAACCATGGGGTATGAAATTCTCATAGATGAATTCTCCACGCCCTGCTCCGACAATTCCGGTATGGCCTGATTCAGAACCTGGTTGACCGTATGAGAAGTAGGGGCTGACAACAGCGATCACTGGGACCTGTTCGCCCTCCTCGGTGTTACTCGGCAGCCAATAGGAAAGGTGGATCTCAGATTCTGCTGGCCCCGTTTCCCATATCGAGCTGGTATCCACTGTGATGTAGGCATCTTGAACATCCAATGCATGATATGGGCCGGGTTCTAGAACTCGGGCGAAGGAGTGGGTCATGTTCCATTCAAGTTGGTGGCGGTCCCAAATACTGGGGTATGTTTCTGGTTCTTCGGGAGGAGAAGGTTGGATGTCTTCACCGAAGCATCCTGCAAGGGATGATGAAAGCATGATGAGAACCAGAATCATCGCTGATTGACGCCTTCCCATGGGGAAGGCGAAAGGTTGGCCCATCATCAATGGCTCGCAGACAGTGATTAGTGGGCGAATCGTCATGAGTGGCGTTCAGATGGACCACCATGAGCGGACGAATCCTGGTCACTGGAGCAGCGGGATTCATCGGTTCTCATGTTGTCAAACAATTAGCAGCAACGGGGATTGCTGTAAGAGCTACAACTCGAAAGCCCGAGGGTGCTGGATTTCTGAAAGAAATGGGTGACGTGGAGATTGTGAAGATGGACCTGCTGGATGTTGGTTCCGTCAAGGCTGCGGTAGAAGGTTGTCAGGACATCATCCATTGTGCAGCCGAGTTGTACATCGCTTCCAAGGACCCTCAACGGGATGTGTTGGATCCGTCCATCAAGGGGGTGCAGAACTTGATCATCGCTATGGAAGAAAATGGAGTGGAACGTTTGATTCACACGTCTTCGGTTTCAGCAATTCGGCGCACACATTACAAGAATGGAATCACATTCACTCATGATGATTGGTGCGATGATGCGAATCTGAAGAATAACCCATATGGGTTTGCTAAATCAGAAGCAGAAAGAATCGTGCGAAAATGGGCTGAAGGGAAAGAGTGTAGATTGGTCACTATTCATCCTTCAGTGGTATTTGGAAAACCTCTCGCTCCAAGGCATATTGAAGGTTCCATGTCATATCTCAAGCACTTCCTGAAGGGGCCGCCTTTCGTCCTTGACATCAACATCAATTTCGTTGATGTTGAAGATGTTGCTCGCGCCCATGTCGCTGCCCTGGATAAGGGAGTTGATCGTGGAAGATATATCGTTCATTCAGGTAATATGTGGATGAAAGAGATCGGTGAATTGTTGAAGAGCGAATTCCCAGAACGGAAATGGTCTAGAAGAAGATTGCCAAATGTTCTCGCATATATCATCGCTATTTTTCATCCGAAATTGAATTTCAAGATGTTGAAAGATGGTCTCGGAAAGTATGTCGAATATGATGCTTCAACCCAATCTGAATTGATTGGAGATGTGAAAAAACCAGAGGAAATCATCATTGAAACCATGCGCGACCTGTTATCGCAAGATTGACACGCCGCGGGTCAAGAGCAGTGTCGATGAGCGCTGAAGCATGGGGGCCCCGCTGGTCCGCGAACGGCTCGATAATCGCGCGGCGTTGGATGGAAGCGTGTGCTGCAAAACAGAGTTTGGTTGTTCTTGCCGCCGATTGCCAGAATATGGATGAAT
>CAXRJY010000081.1:0-8654 GCA_964230915.1 Candidatus Poseidoniaceae archaeon
CCACTCGGCCAAACTTCCACAACCTTGTCGAGATGGTCTGAAGCCGGTGCAATTTGATCTGCGGTTCCAGTCAGGAACAAGGCTAGACCAGGGTCCGCTGGTTCTGCGTCTTTCAAGACATTGACATCTACGTCAGAGGAATCGATTCCCAGAGCGAACATGGAACGAGGAGGCGCAATATCCAGATGTGCAGCATGATTTTCCCACATGGTGTAAACCAGGGCAGCATCCATTCCGCCAGTTCCATGTCCAGAAACGCCCCAATGTTCGATGTCAAATGCTCCCACCATGTTTGCAGGACCGCTGCCATCTTCGGTTCCGTTGATATTTATCTCAGCCAACGCAGTGATCAATACTGAGATATCGGAAACCAGAGTTTCATGCTCTCCATTATCCCATTCATCAGGTGCAATAGCAACGAAATACCCTGCTGAAGCAAGTTCGGATATCCAACTGTAGATATCAATATCTTCACCATCATCAACGAAAAAGATGAGGATAGGGAATGGTGAGAAGGTGCTGTTTATCGCAGCACCAGGACCACTCCCATTCTCAGAAGGATAATACATCTGAGTAAACCATTCATCACCACTTGAACTCGCCTTCTCAACATTAACGTCAACAACGCCAATGGAAAAGGTGGAATCAGAATATGATTCAACGAATACACTGTTTTCTGGCTCTGCTGACGCCAAAAACATTGGCGACAACATCATCAGAATCACAAACCAGCATCTGATGCCCATAGATACACGTGAAATCCGTACTGTTTTCAATCAAACGCCTCGATTCATCATTGGAAATATGCTTCCACAGCCGCCAATCTGGCCAACAGCAGTCCCAAATCTGGTAATTTATGTGGAATATCAGGACGCCATAGTGTGGACCAAGAAATCAGGTGCTGTGCCGCCAACAACCAACGACCGTCAATTCCTGAGTCAATATCTGCCAATGCCAGAATCCTCTCTTCATACGAGCCATGCATCGCCCCATATTTTGCATTCAGAACCAAACCCTCGACTTCAAGTTCCTGGTCCTCGAAATCAACAGTCAGGGCTGCATCTTTCCCATCCTCTGCCATCGAAGCCTCCCATGGCCCTCCTTCACGCAATTCACGACGCCCTCCCAACCACCTGAGAAGTCCGCCCTCTGCCGACCAAGCCCATGCTGCACTACGAGCAGCACCTCCACCACCTCTAAGGTCCAGTATCGGTTCTTCAGACATATTGATTCCTAGGTGTTCTGCAACGAGTATCAATCCAGGTCCATCTGTTGAAGCAACCCACCACTCACGATTATTCCAACGCAGACAATTGAGGCTCTCGATCCCCATTGAATCATCTACATACCGCAGAGAGGCGGAACCTAACTGGTGTTTGAGGGGAGATGTCAATGACAGCCATACCTCACTACTAGAGCCAGGTATTCCATCTGGACCAACTGGAAGGTGCGGGGATTCTCCACGCTGAGACAATTCGTCTGGGCATTCTGTTACTGATTCCGTTGCCTCTTCCACAGCCTTGTCAAGCCGCGATGTAGTTGCGAAACGATGGATTTCGGCTCCGCTCAATTCCCAATCCACCGAATGTGGAAGTGCATCGACATATGCCCAAGCCAATGCATCCTCGACTTTTCTTGCAGGAATTACCATTACTCGCTTCATTTGCATATCTGCACTCTTCTTACCATCACCCTCTCCTGCGATGTGAGCAACCACCAAACGAGCCAATACTGGAGAGAGAGATTGGGCAATAGGGTCGCCCGCACTTCCATAGCGTACGGCGACCATGACGGTAGGCGGTGAGAGTAGCACTTGAATGAAACGCTCTGAAACCATCCGGCATCAACCTCATAATTGACTACCCTTGCGGTTGTAATGATTCGATGAAGAATAACGGCTCTCTCATTTGGATGTTACTAGGTCTGACACAGATTTTCTTGATGTTTGGAATGTGGGAGGAACTCGAAGGTCCAATGACCACATTGTTTGGTTCGAGTGGTGCAGCAATGTTGGTTCTTGCTGGCTATTTTTGGATTCAAGATAAGCGCAACAATGCGCTCTCTGAGCTGCAAGGCTACAGCAAAGAAGAACGCACTAATACAATTCGTAACGAAGAAGGAACCCTAGTGGAACAAGTGATTGGAAGAAAAGATAGGTCAGGCCTATGGATCACATTTTCTTGGTTCATCATTTGTTGGCTAGTTACCCGTTTGCTTTTTTGAGGTCTCTGCATGAGTAATGCACTCAGCCGAATAATTGAAGATGAAAGTCATGAGACTTTGATGGGTGGATATTGGGTTCTAATTCGCCGTTTCGTCTGGGTAATGACTCCAATTCTGATGGTCTTTGGAGGAATTGCATTGGATTTGTCTTCGATATGGATTGCTATCATTGTAGGTGCATCTTTGGGGCCACTGATGACCCTTGAACGGAAAATCATCGAGAGAGGTCAGAAAAGAGCAGGGGAAAGCAACAAAGCCTCAACCACTAGTCGGAAGGATAAGAGCAGTTGACAGGAGTTGTAATCATGGCTTGGGATTTATTCGAATTGGTGGGATTGGGAGATGTCACCGGCTTGGACCTCCTTTTCGCTTCTGCTGCATTGGTAGGAGGATTACTGTTTCTGGCTTGGTTCTTCCTTTTGATGATCGGTGGAGTAGCAGGGGGGCTTCTCGATGGAGCACTTGGTGTAGATGTAGATATGGGTGCTGACCTTTCATTCAAGGCATTCACATTCCAAGGGATAATTGCATTTGTAATGATGTTTGGATTGATTGGCCTGTCATTCTCCCGTTCCGAGCAATCTGACATGATCGCACTACTCGCTGGAACTGCAGCAGGTGGTGCATCGATGTGGAGTATGGGAAAACTGTTCCAGGTATTTCACAGCATTCAAACCAGCGGCACCATGGATATCAACAATGCCATTGGCGCGACTGGAACCGTTTACATGAGAATCAAGCCCGGAGAAGTTGGGCAGATACAGGTTAGTATTCAAGGTGCATTGCGAACCCTTGATGCCTCTGCTGAAGATGAAGAGTTATACCTGAAAACCGGAGCAATGGTAACCGTGAAAGAAGTAATCGCTGGAAGAATGGTCGTAGTACCATTCGCCAAGAGTAATAATGAGGAGGAATGAAAATGACTAGCCATACGACTGATGATGGAACTGGAATAATGACGATTGCCATATTGGCATTCATAGGATTGCTAGCACTCTCTGTGCTACTGTATGCATCGAGATTCAAACGTTGCCCATCGGATAAGATACTGGTCATCTATGGTAAGACCTCAGCAGGGCAGTTCGCGCAATGTCACCATGGTGGTGGAAAATTCGTTTGGCCATTGTTTCAGGATTATGCCTTCATCGACTTGAAACCGATGACCATCCAGATCGACCTACAGAATGCATTGTCTCTTCAGAACATCCGAATCAATGTTCCAAGTACATTCACCATTGGTGTCAGCACAGTCAAGGAAATCATGCAGAATGCTGCTGAGAGACTATTGGGTCAACAAGCACCCCAAATAGAAGAGATGGCGAAAGAAATCATCTTTGGACAATTGCGATTGACTGTGGCCTCTTTGAGAATCGAGCAGATCAACCAGGACCGTGAGTCCTTCCTTGAGCTCATCCGCAGCCACGTCGAGCCCGAATTGAACAAAGTCGGACTATACCTGATCAACGTTAACATCACCGATATCCATGATGAAGCGAACTACATCGAAAGCATTGGTAAGAAGGCTGCTTCAATCGCAGTCAACGCAGCAAAAGTCGATGTCGCACAGGCAGAGAGAGACGGTGCAGTAGGACAGGCAGAAGCAGACCGTCAAAGAGAAGTTGCAGTTGCAGAAAACATGGCTGAATCTGAAAAAGGTAAGAAAGGTGCTGAAATCAACCAGCGTGTTTACGTCCAAACTCAGGAAGCACTCGGAATCGAAGGAGAAAACGAGGCGAAAGCCAACATCGCTGGGTACAATGCGGGACTTGCTGAAAGGGAAGCAGAAGCCTTGCAAAGAGCTGAAGTTGCAAAGAGGACGGCTGAAACTGAGATTCAAAAGGCACAGTATGCGCTTGAGCAAGAACGCCTGAAGGCAGAAGAAATTGTACGAGAAGAGATTGCCAAGACTCAGATAGAGATCGCTGCAGAAGCAGAGGCTGAAAGAAACCGCCGTACCGCGAGAGGTGAAGCAGATGCCATCCTTTCCATCAAGCGTGCAGAAGCAGAAGGTATCTCAGAGATTCTGAATGCCAAGGCAGCAGGATATGAGAAACTCGTGCAAGCAAGTGGAGGAGACCCCAAGGCTGCAGCCACTCTATTGATGGTTGAAAAGATCGAGGAGATTGTAGCCCGACAGGTTGAGGCAATCAGTAATCTGCAGATTGACAAGATCACTGTTTGGGACTCTGGTGGAGCCGATGGTTCCAACACGGCTAATTTTGTTTCTAACATGATTAACAGCCTCCCGCCAATGCATGATGTTGCGAAGATGGCTGGGGTCGACCTACCATCTTACTTGGGCTCAATGGCTGAAGAAAAGAAGGATTGATTGAGGGCTCAATAAGGCCCTCATGAGGGAACGCTCAAAGAGCGCCTATATGCCGCAGTGCCCATGGACAGTGACCTCGACATTGCTAGAGCCGCTGTAATGGCTCCTGTCGACGAGATCGCCTGGAAACTTGGAATACCCATTGAAGAGTTGGTCATCACCGGCGATGGAATGGCCAAGGTCAGATGGGAAGGTATCAAGAAAAGATTCGATGAGCCACAAGGGAATCTGATATTGGTGACCTCGGTGAATCCTACTCCATTTGGAGAAGGGAAGACTGTGACCACCATCGGTTTGAGCCAAGCCATCAACCGCCATGGAAGAGAGGCCTCTTGTGTCATCAGAGAACCGAGTATGGGTCCAGTTTTCGGAATCAAGGGTGGAGCAGCAGGAGGAGGATATTCACAGGTTCTGCCGATGGAGGACATCAACCTGCATTTTACTGGAGACCTACACGCAGTGACTTCTGCTCACAACCTTCTTTCTGCACTACTCGATAATCACATCAAGCATGGAAATGAACTTTCCATAGACCCATTGCGAATCAGTTGGCCTAGAGTAATTGACCTGAATGAACGAGCGCTCCGAAATGTGACCGTTGGAAAAGGAGGAGCGGCCAATGGTTACGTCAGAGAGGACCGTTTCGACATTACCGCTGCCAGTGAAGTGATGGCGATTCTAGTTCTTGCTTCGGATTATGAAGACCTACGCAACCGCCTTGGTGACATCATTATCGGTGAGAATACCTCAGGAGATCCTGTTAGAGCAGACCAACTTGGAGCGGCTGGTTCAATGGCCCTACTACTACGAAACGCCTTCTTACCGAATCTAGTGCAAACTCTGGAGAAGGATCCCGCCTTCATTCATGGCGGCCCATTCGCCAACATCGCTCATGGCAATTCAAGCATCATTGCAGATAGATTGGCGTTGGCATGCAGCGAGTTCGTCGTTACCGAAGCGGGTTTTGGTTCTGATATGGGTGCTGAGAAATTCATGCATATCAAGGCAGCAACAAGTGGCAGAGGACCAGACTGTGTGGTACTCAATGTGACATTGCGTTCCATGAAACTACACGGTGGAGCATTTGGAGACAGGGGTGGGCGAAGGCCAAGTTCTGAAGAAATGGACAAACCAGATGTTGATGCCGTACTGGCAGGTGCAAAGAGCAACCTCGATAGACACATCCGCAACATGATGAAGTTCGGCGTTCCTGTAGTAGTGAGTATCAATCGGTTTGGAGCTGATTCTCAAGCAGAACTGGATGCACTTCGACTGTCAGCACTCGATTCAGGTGCCAAGGATGCAGTGATCTTTGAGGGCCATGCGAGAGGCGGTATAGGAGGCCTTGAACTGGCTAAAGCAGTCATTGCAGCAACAGAGGACCACATCGCTGCAGGAAGACCGTTCACACCATTGTTCAATAAAGATGCAAATGCAGCAGAAAAGGCTCTAAAGATTGCAACCCAAATCTATGGAGGTTCGGGAATCAACATCCGTGCCAAAGCACACCGACAGTTGAAGCAGATTGAGAAGTGGGGATATGGAAACTTACCTGTATGTATGGCTAAGACTCAATACTCATTCAGTCATGATCCAAATCTACTCTGCGCACCATCCGGAATTGAAATTCCAGAGCGTGAGTTCCGGTTGAATGCTGGTGCAGGATTCATTGTTGCTGTATTAGGCGAGATGATGACCATGCCTGGACTGCCAAAGCATCCGGCTGCAATGGACATGGACATGGATGCCGATGGAAACCTGACTGGATTGTTCAGTTGAAGCTTCAAGCAGCCTCATTCAGAGTCATTCACAGTGCGCAGGTTGAATATGTGTCATCTGCGGAGCAGTGCCGGTGAGAAGGTGCAGGTCATCAAGCGCGAGCCCGACCTATGGCGTCTGAGGATTCGCAGTGACGATGACCTCTGGACCCTCGCTCACCTATGCAAAAAGGGCAGAATGCTCGGCATGTTAGGTGAAAGAAGAGACCAAACAACCGCTGGACAAGAAGGAGGTAGAGCGAAGGCTGCGGAACGCAAGCGAATGTGGATTGTCCTACGCATTGAGTCACATGAGAATCATGCTTTCAGTGACATTCTCAGAGTCCATGGAATAATCGAAGAGGCGCCTGTGGACAAAGGCAGCCACCACACTCACCTCATCGAAGTGGGGGATGAAGTGGAACTGCGAGCGACTTCTTTTCCAAGAGTTGATGTGGAACTACTGAACAAGGCAAGCAAGGCTGGAGGTCAGAGTAGATTGGCAATTGCTGTTGTTGAACACGACGAGGTCAACCTCTTCGAATTAGCCACGCATGGTATCCGCGAAGTTGCCCAATTCACACTCAGAGGTGGAGGGAAATACTCCGGCGGAGTGAAGGCTAGTCAAGAAGTTCAGGATTCTTTTCGAAGCAAGATTGCCAAGGACCTTCATATGCAGTTATCTGAAGGAGTGCCACTACTACTATGTGGGCCAGGAATGGCTCGTGAGAGATTGATGACAGAAATGCAAGGTAAGGGAAGAGAGATCAAGACTGTAGCGACTTCGATAGGTGGTAGGCCAGGGGTCAACGAAGTTCTGAATGAAGGCTTGGCAGGAGAATTCCTTTCTGAACACAGTCTGGTCAATGAAGTTCGATTACTTGGTGAATGCTGGAAACGACTGGCTACTGATGGCGCAGTAGCCTATGGCGAGGAAAACCTCCAGAAGGCCAAAGATGAGGGGGCTATCGAGACGATGTTGGTCAATGCAGAACTCCTTCGTTCTGGGGAAATGATCTCCGGTACTTCATGGGAAGAATGGGTCGACGGACTAGCTGATATCGGTGCCGAATTGGTGCAGTGCTCCATCGAGCATGATGATGGGCAACAATTGTTGAATTTCGGAGGCGCAATCGCATTATTGCGTTTCAATGTGTGAGGATTGTCCATGGTAGACGTGCTCTGCGTTGGCGAGGCAATGCTGCGACGTATGTCTGATTCAGATAATGTCACCATCGGTGGTGCTGAACTTAATGTCGCAATCGCTCTGGCTCAATTCGGTTGGGACATCACTTGGTTGAGTGTGCTTCCCGAGGATGATGATGGCATCGTCTCCTATGCTAGCAAGTATGGTGTCGATAGCCTGATCTTCCGTTCTGATGGAAAGGTCGGTGAATATACCGTCAATGTTGCTGAAAAGAATGTCGAATATGACCGCTCTGACTCAGCATTCGCTCAACTTGATGCGGATTCTATTCCAGTACGAAGCCTATTGAGAAACACGGAATGGATCCATCTAACTGGAATTACTCCCGTTCTAGGAGATGGCCCCAAGGCACTCTGGAACCGATTGTTGACATTTGCTGAACTGGATGGCATCAAAATCAGCCTTGACATCAATCACAGACCAGCACTTTGCAGTCGTGAAGAATTATGGCAGATGATCGAACCTCATCTGCGCAAGATACACTTGTTGTCAATGTCTTCAACTGACCTTGAATGGATATGCGAACATAACGGAATCAAAGCATCTAACGAAGAAGAAATGGTGGAAGCAATAGCCAAACGTTGGCTGATCAATATTGTCGGTTGTACTTTCAAAGGCGACTTTGGAGGTAGACGTGATGGCTATCAAGAGAGGTGGTCAATCATTGTCAGTCATGGCCGCATATTCTCAACGCGAAAAGACACATTGGTACACAGACCTGTGGAACACCTTGGTTCAGGAGATGCATGGACAGCCAGCGTAATTTCGGGTTTTGGATTCATAGGTTCAGGACAAACCATCTGGCCATGTAAAAGGGCAGACCAAATTGCAGTCATCCAACAATCCACCAAAGGAGACCAACTGGAATGGGACAAATCGAAAACCTCCCAGAACTGCAAGAAAGTGATTGCTGCAAGTGGACTTATCAAAGCGGGAGTCATTCCAATCCTGCGCTGTGAAAGTTATGAGTTAGCAATGGAACTCGCTGAAAGATTGATCGAGACTGGAGCGAAGGCATTGGAATTCTCACTGGACACTCCTGGAGCTGCAAATCTCCCTGCTAGATTCACAGACAAAAAAGAAGAAATCTGTATTGGAGTGGGAACCATAACCGACCCAATCTCTCAAGTGATGAAGG
>CAXRJY010000082.1:0-4490 GCA_964230915.1 Candidatus Poseidoniaceae archaeon
TGACTCCACAGTTACAGGACGTGGCCAATCGACCGGTGTTGCTTCATTCAATGATTAATGGGAGCAGTTGGGTGAACGATCCGGGAGGTATGGTGACAAATCTCAGCGGACAATGGCAGCCGTTGAATGCTGATACTGGGCAGATGGAATGGAATGTTGGTGTTGATTGGGACTGGTTGCCTGAACAGGGTGTGGTCTGGCAAGCACAGGCCATGACGATAGACGGCCTTCATTCTGAACGCCTTTCCAGCCAGACGACAGACCACGAAAGAAGGATGGAGATAGTATCCTACCAGATCTGGGACGAGACTTCGCCGAGTGAAGGAGGCCCTGAGATATTGACCGATGAATGGGTGGCCGGTGGGGATATGTTGCTTGTCAGTGGTGCGGTGCGTTTCCTCAATGAATCAAGTCACCCTCAGCCTGGAGACCTGTTGATAGAATTGGAGAACGTCAGCGGTAATGGTACCGTGGACCAGAATGGCGACTTCTCGATTGAGACTCATGCACCTTCAGTGAATCAATATGGCGGATTCACCATCAGTGCTGCAATCACTGGCCCGTTTGATGCAACAGCACAAGATTTTGCAACACTTACTTTCAACGTCGATGCAACAACTCCTGGCATGTTGTTGCACGCTCCCTCAGGAGAGCGGATATTACCAGAAGCACAGCAGTTGTTCAATGTCACGATAACCGATGGTTCTGAGAGTATGGGATTGGCCGAGGAGACCTTGATGTTACGATGGTGGGTTGAGGCAAGACATGATGATGGAGACGGAATCCCAGAGATTGAAGAATATGGTTCACGTCCTTTGATTCGTTATCAAGACACTGATTTCTTTCATGCCACCTTTGATGATTCAGACAATTCGCATGGGCAACTGGTCTCTTTGTTTGTAGAAGGTGAGGACAGGGCTGGAAATACTCTGGCAAGTGGTCCTGGATTGGATTCAGACATCATTCACTACATTTCTTTGGTTCCATCACCCAGTATTCTACAGAATGCGACACTTGAATTGCCGGGGGATGGTGATGCACTTGTGCCTACTTATTCTGCTTGGTTGAATCTAACGCTGTATGATATCAATGGAGTCGATGACCTCGAGAGAGTGACAGTCAATCTTGGACAAGAACGGATGTTGACATGGAATCAAGACGGTGACCTCTATTCCAATTATCCCGAATTATTGGCTGACGGCTTCACCTTGTTCGCTGATGATGAACTGATTTACTTGAACATCTCATTCAGCACCACTTCGTATTTTGAACCAATAGTCTCGTTCAGTCAATCGATCAACCTTCAGGTAGTGGATTCATCAGGTGAGCAATCCCTGTCAACAGGATTGGAATGGAGTTTTGATGCTGATATTCGTCTTGACGACTTCTCCATTTCATTAGCAGATGACTCCAACAGAACTCTTGAGGATGATAGTTACGTGGCTCTCGGCTCTAGGTTATTGATCGCTGGAAGAGTTCGCTATGTTGCTGCTGACCTTGCACCCGCCCCTGATTCTTATCTGATTTCATTGGAGGTTCCTCTTGACCTGCCACTACAGGTGCAGGCTGATGAAGAAGGCCGATTCAATGGGATGATGGATGTCCTTGGAAGTGGTTTGTACAGAGTCACTCTAGAGGTTGATGGAGGTCCAGGAAATGTGAATCCAGCCCCACTTCCCCTTCGTTTGCAGGTCGATGATGAAGCCCCATCTCTAATCGGTTCTGAACCATCGTTCATCGAGACCAATTCAACTGATGTGATTATTCAGTTCGACTTGCAGGAATTGGATGCTGGATTATCCGCAGATGTAATTCCAGTCACCTGTATTTTGCGAGAAGGGCTTGAAACAGTTGGAGAGGAAGTTCATGGGCAGGCTTCATTGACAATTCCTGGTGAAGTGTCTAGATATCTAGTGAATCTTACCTTCCCACCAATCCATGCGGACTCTCTTGACTGTTGGTTTGAGGTCAGTGATATTGCAGGTAATAGAATTGGAGGAATTGGTTCTACAGAGACATGGCCACTGCGCCTACCTGTGGTCGAGGTTCGTCCGGATATGACTGCAACCGAGATGACATTGTCCTCGCAGCCACCGGTTCTAGGAACAGAGGTGTCAGTGAGTGTTGATATCATCAATCTGGGTAATCACAGTGAGCAACCTTTCATTGTCTCTTTAGCAACACGTTTCTTCCATGACGATCAATGGCATGATGTTGAGATAGCTGACGAAACGATGGTGTTATTGGAAGGTGAACCAACTACCGTGTCATTCTCTTGGACACCTGATTGGGAAGGAGAAGTTGAGTTACTCATCTACATTGATTCTGCTGAGCAGATTGCTGAACAGGATGAGAATAACACGTTGTCTCTTGTTTTGACAGTGAAACCAATGCCGAGTGAAGGAGGCCTTTTTGCTTCGCAGACCGTTATTGCCACTGGCGGAATCGGCTTGTTGTTGCTGTTCGTCATCGGGATGTTGGCATTCGCATTACGTCGTATCAAGGAGGATGATACAGATGAATGGGAAGATGAGGAGGAGTTGGATGAGGAAGAGGAGTACGAAGATGTCATTGAATACCATCCTTCAGAAACTACCCAAGCAAATAATGGTATCAAGGATGGACTCGAGTGGCTGAGGGAGAATGATATCGACTACCACCGTCCACAAGGAAGTGGTTCAAAGTGGCAAAGATGGAATTGATTTTCATCTGCTTGAATTCTCAGACGATGTCGCCTTGATTTCCTTCTTCTTCATCCGTCATCTTTTGGTCGATGAACTGGCGCATGAATTCTGGTAGTTCTCCATTGACGAAAACCACATCATCCACCTCATCGAGTTTCTTCAACGAGTAATAGATCTGCATAGCGGTCATTGGAGTTGAAGAACAACCGACACAGCCTCCTTCAAGAGAGATCATGATGACTCCTCCAGCGGTATCAATGATGTTCACGACTCCGTCATGTGCATCCAGTATCTCCTGGACAGGCCCAATCTCGGCCAGTATCTCTTCGGCACTGATTCCCATGCGCTCGTTCCTGCGCATCCTCCGCTCCTTTTCAACCGTCGCTTTCTGACCACAATCAAGAAGTCCGAAGTCAACAACGTCCATTCATGCCGGCGAAGGTGGCAATCCTCGACCTGTTGTGTGAGCGCGAGGTCTACGGTCCGAAAGGAAATGCCGCGGCGATCCGCCCGTTCGGCGATGTAGAGATTCTTGCTTTGAATCCGCAGTTACCCTCTTTGGAGGGTTGGCAGAGCAAAGGTGAGTGGGATGGATTGCCATTTCGCAGAGTTCCGATGCCTGATGATGTCGAGGCTTGGTTCGATGATGGTATCTCGGCTCTGATAATCAGTGGCTCTCGTTCAAACCTGACCATGCCTGAGCCATGGATGGATGAGGCAGAAGATTTTGTTCGTAGGGCGGTAAATCACGGTGTCCCAACATTGGGAATTTGCTTCGGACATCAATTATTAGCATCGGCTTTCGGTGGTCGTTTGGTTCGAGCAGAACAAGGATACCATGACATTTCTACCGTTCAATTGACCTCCAAGGGAGAGGTTGACCCATTGTTCGTGGATTGTGATAGGCCGCCACAGGTCGTTTTTACTCATCAGGACCAAGTTGTTGAGATTCCTGAACGTTTCCAGTTGTTGGCTGAAGCGCAACACGTTGGGATTGCAGCATTTCGCATCTGTGATGAGGATGGAACGCCATTGTCAGCATGGGGTGTGCAGTTCCATCCTGAGTCTACTACTGAGATCTGTAGGTATGCTTCACAAGTAGAAGATATGCCATTCGCAGAGGACGACCCAAGAATAGAGGGGCTGGCCGGAGAGCGAATTCTGATGAACTTTGCAAAATTATCCATTGCTTGAAGAACCCTCAAGGGAGAGTAATATGTATGCTGAAGAAAGGAATGAAAGTCGCAGTATTGACTGGGGCTGGTATCAGTGCAGAATCTGGAATCCGCACTTTTCGTGCCGAGGATGGTCTATGGGAGGAGCATCGATTGGAGGATGTCGCAACCCCGTATGCGTGGAAAAAAGACCCAGAAATGGTCTGGCGATTCTACCAGGGTCGTCGTCGTCAGTTGCTTGAGGTTGATGTCAATCCAGCGCATGAGGCCTTGGCTGAACTGGAGGAAGGTTTCGGAGATGATTTTACTCTGATAACCCAGAATGTAGACGACCTGCATGAGCGTGCTGGCTCAAACAGGCTGATACACATGCATGGGGAACTTCGCAGATTGAGATGTGAGGAATGTGATGAAGTGATAGTTGCAATGGAGCCAGAGCATCTGAAGGATGATTATGTTCCTTGTTCGAGTTGCCAAAGTCAGCGATTGAGACCGCACATCGTATGGTTCCATGAGATGCCCATGAGAATGTCGGATTACGAAGCAGCTGTCGAAGATTGCGATGTCTTTCTGGTGGTTGGAACCAGTGGACATGTATATCCCGCATCCAACCTGTTGCCTATAGCCAGAC
>CAXRJY010000083.1:0-5740 GCA_964230915.1 Candidatus Poseidoniaceae archaeon
AGAAACCCTGAGCAAGAGCGGGAAAGGTTGGTGGAAGAGTTCAACGAGACCTTACTGAATCCTTGGAGAGCAGCCGGCCTTGGATATCTAGATGATGTCATAGAACCTCAGGATACTCGCAAGCGTCTTGCATCAAGTTTAGCGATGCTGCTTGACAAGGAAGAACTACGACCGGCTAGAAAGCATGGAAACATCCCATTATGAGTTGATTTTGATGAGTGATCATAGTGAGGAAGTATTGCGTACCGCTGCAATAATGGCGGTACTCAGTCTGATTCAAGAATCATCAGAGTCGGAATCCATTGGTCGTAACTCGGGAACTGCATGGGCTCAGGACCACCGTCGGATGAACAGTGGCCAATCCAGGTTGATGTGGAGTCGATCATCGAGGTCTGCATGGAGGTGAAATGATGTCTGATTCACGAAAAGTAATCGTTGATGGCGAGGAGTTTGAAGTCGAGATAGAACTCGATGGAGATACCTATAGCGCCAGTGTTGGTGGGCGAACATTCTCTATCAAGATTCCAGACTCCACTCCTGCAGCACCGAAGCGTAGTAGAGATAGTTCCCGCGGTAAGAAGAGTGGAACGATTTCTGCAAACATTCCTGGTAAGGTGGTGACAATTGACGTTTCAGTAGGAGATGTGGTTGAAGAAGGACATGTGGTTCTCATACTTGAGGCAATGAAGATGCAGAACGAGATCACTGCTCCTATTTCGGGAACTGTAGAATCAATCAATTGCGAGGAAGGTCAATCAATCGAAGCAAATGTGCCTCTGGTCATTATCAAGCCTGATGATGAATCCGAGGATTGAAAGGTAAGCATTGGGAGGGAGGAATGTGTCCGACGAACCTAGTTGTGATTATCCCGGCTGCGAAGTCGATGGATTTGTTATCAGCAGATTATCTCCAGAAGGTTATCTTGTAGCGACAGGAAAGAAGGCATATTCCTTCAGGGAAGCGTATCGTCGTTTCCATTATTGTCAGGATCATCATGATGAGTTGATGGCTAATGTCTGGTCCAGAGTTCGTAAGCCAGATGACAAGTCAGATGGACATGTCGCTCCGACTGCGATTTGAACCAACGCTTTGCTTACAATCGAATCTACAGCGATTGAATCAAGCTTCAATCTCAGTTTGACTAGATGCTGTATCGGCAATGGAAGCAGCGGATTTCTCTTGCACTTGGCGAGCGAGGAAAGATACCACGTCTAGGATCTCGATGTCATTCTTGGGGTCTCCTTCAAACTTCAAGCACTCAAAGTGAGATACACACTTAGGGCAAGATGTCAGCATTATCTCAGCACCGGTTGCTCGCATCTCTTCAAACCGGTTGACACGCAAGGCTCGACTGTTCTCATTACACGCCATCATGCTTGAGACTCCGCAACACATTGCTTCTTCTCCGTGATGTTCCATCTCCACCAGTTCAACACCCTCAACATCGGTAATCAAATCACGTGGTTCATCATAGACACCCATCTGTCTGCCCAATCTGCAAGGGTCATGATAGGTGACTTTGAGTTCATCTTCAACTGCAAGTTCCATGTTGAATTCGTTGTGTTGGAGGAATTCTGTGGTATGCATGACCTTGATGTCATCGAGTTCGTAGTCTCTGGCGAAGGTACGGAAACACTCCGCACATGAGGAAACCAAAGTATCGATGCCACTGGCCTTTATCTTGCGTTGGTTGTAAGACTTCAATTTCTCGAATACTTCTGTCATTCCTTGCCATTTCTGGTCATGTCCACAGCACTTCAGGAAATCTCTACCGAGGTATGCAACATCGACATCCATCGCTTCAAACAATGTGAATGCCGCAGTAGTGTTCTCACCTAGGTTCATCTCTCCTTCATTGACGTGAGAGAAGATCATCTCTTGGTCGATGTAATCGACACAGCCGGGGTAATATCCGACCTTGCTATCGATTGGGTAGTCCTCGACACTGATGAAGTCGTCATCGCATTCTTCCTCTGCTTCTGCTGCAAGTACTGCTTGTAACACAGTATGAGGAATCTCTGCTGCTGGAGGTCCTCCGACAACGAGATTGCGACGAATATCAACGTATGAATCGTAATCCACCAGTTGTGGACAAGCATTCGTACAAGCGCTACAGGTCAAACAGGAATACATCGGAACACCGTCATCCTCGTTGTTCCATGTGTTGTAGATGATGTTCAATTTGTCACCGGCATTGAATAGACGAACAGGACATGCATCATCGCAGAGATCGCAATCGTAGCACTTGTTCATCTCAAACTCATATCCGCGTCCCATTCTTCGTAGAACAGCCCAACAAATGGCACCGACTGCCAATGGTGGAATCAAGATGCTGTAAGTCAACTTGGCATCCAACCCCTTGGGGTTGACATGATAACCGGGGTTTTCGATTATCTCATAGGCGTCATGACCACCCATGGCGATGATTCCTCCTTCGTCAGATAGATTGACTGTTGTTCCAGTTTTCTTGTAGATCAGAAGTGGCTGGTATGATGAAATCGACCAAGAGCTGGTGATGCTGACGTTGGATGGCAGTGAATTGGTGCTGAGACTGAATTCAGCATTGTATGTCCCAGGTACCAATTCAGTTGTCAGTGCTTCACAATTATTGGCTTCGGCTGCAAGGTTCCCACTACTGTCGTATAATTTCAGGTCTGCATCTACCAAGGTTGTTGTCAGCACACCGTTCGTCTTACGGTGCTCCGCATTGGTGTTGCGATATTCGCAAGAAATGTCGGTTATCACCGAATCCAACCAAGTGTCATCGATAGTGATGCTCTGGCTTTGAGTGAATGCGAAGGTACCACTTCGTTCATCAGAGCCACTGCCCCCGTTAACGCCCGCTTCGATGTCCTGATGATTATTCACGCCAGCAAAATCAATGATAATATTTTGAGTTGGTTGATACAAAGTCCAGTCCAACCAATCTTTAGCCGGAACCATGAGGTCGTCATACTTCCCATCTGTGAATTCATTTGCTGCATGAATTTCAGTATCAAGTGGCTGGCTTCTCATCTTGTAGAGTTCTTCTTCACTCTCCATTGCTCCAAGTCCATTAGCATCCCAGAACCCATTGTTGTAAACTGGCCAAGTCCAAGCACTCACCAAGATGGCTATGATGGCTCCACCGACCGCAATCTGTTTTCCTAGCTTCGGAGTTGTACGTAACCCTATACTGTTGATCAAGAACCATCTGGTGCCGAAGTAGATAGCGAACCATATGACAATTCCAGTCATTATCCACGGTATCGCATTGAAGACATCCGCCAGCCACGGTTCTCTGACTCCGCAGACAAGGTCTCCATGGCTATCCAGTCGACAGAAATCAGAACGGTTCTTGCCGTATAACTCAAGGAAGATATTGATTGAATATACTGAGATGAACCAAACATGGGCAAGATAGATCGCACCAGCAGTCGCAAAGACTGGGTCTTCCACACCTCTCTTGGCACGGCCTCCGAGGAATGGTGGTAGTGCGAGGATTCCTACTGGGATTCCGGTTAGGAAGGAACCCCACCATGCAGCGTTCCAAGGGAACACTGGCTGTCCAAAGAAATCTCCAATCGGACCAAGTGGGACGTCGAATTGAGGTAGGTACTCTCCCCAGCGCAGATAACCATAGGAGAACAACACATACCAATCGGGGAAAACGAACCCTGCTTGGGCAAAAGGATCTGCAGCATCGTGGAGTGGTGGGGGTATCAGCCAAGAGTAGAATGACAGAACTGCAAGAATTGCTGCGAAGATGATTGAGTCTCGGAGCACCTCATGAGGCCAGAAACCATGTCCTAGTTTGGTACGGATTCGCTTTTCACCAACATCCTTTAACTTGGCTTTCTCAGCCATGTAGGTGTCTGCTACCCTTCCAAAATTGTCTATCAGTCCCATATTTCCACCTCCTTCAATGCGGCTCCGCAATTCCTTGAACCCAAACTATGAACATATGTACAATAATCAGTGAAGTGACGATCACTGGAAGAATGAAAACGTGGATGAAATACATTCGAGTGACTGTCCCTCCTGAAAGGCTGGTGCCGCCGAACAACAGTGTTGCGATGTATTTCCCGATGAGTGGTGAAGAGTTACTCATGTTGATGCCAATTGTTGCAGCACCAAATGCAAGAGCATCCCACGGTAAGAGATATCCTGAATATCCGAATACTATTGTAAGGAACATCAGGGCGACTCCAATCAACCAATTCAATTCACGTGGGTTCCTGTATGCGCCGGTGAAGTAGACGCGGCACATGTGTAGGAATACTGCAGCCACCATGAAATGAGTAGCCCAATGATGCAATGATCTGACGATATACCCGAATGGTAGTTCCAGCATGATGAATTGCATACTCGCATATGCTGGGCTAGGGTCACCATCACCGCCTGGGACATAGTAGATTCCAAGCACAGTACCTGTAATGACGAGAATGATGAAAGCGATGAAAGAGATTCCTCCTAAACAGTATAATGGATACCAATACCAAATGATTCGCAACTTGTATTTCTCAGCGTGAGACAGTGGCATCTGGCGGTGCATGTCATAGTAGGCATCCTTTGACATCGACCAGTAATCTTGGACTCTGAAACGAGTGTCAAGCCATGAGAAAACCCACAGGAAAGAACGCTCAGCAATACCCATCTTTCCGCTCGACTCGACTGCTCTGAGGATATCCCGACGAGGCATGTCTTGATTCTCCTTACGAAGCGTGAAAGCCACCAATACCGTGATGAAGGCGATAAAGAACCACAGAACCCAGAATATTGTACTCATCAAATCACCTCAATCACAATATGTCAACCAGTCGAGGGTTGAGACTCCATCTATAGTCAGTACGTTTCCTTCTATTGTATCGCCATTGATGATTACCGGTATGAGCGGCAATCCGACCGGGGCAGGTCCACCCGAACGACGTACTCCTGCGTACTTGAATTCCTGTCCATTGGCTCTATTCCTGTTGGAGTTCATCTCCAACATTGTAGGGTCGAAACGGCTTGAATGGCAGATGCAGAACAACTTGGTCCCTCCACTATCAGTACCTCCTGCTGACCAATGATCTTCTGTGAATGTATTGTCAACCAATTGCCAGCCAGGAATGCAGCAAAGATGGGTGCAGCGTGAGAAGATCATGATGATGTCAGAGTCAGGGAATATCAGAGGTTCCTTTTCCACGAAATCTTCGAAGTGCCCTACATATTTTCCAGTCGCATCGTATCCTTCAGCAGTTTGGAATCGAGGTTTGTTGTCAACTACTGGAGTGCCAGCATTCTGAGAATGAGGAATATAATTGACAGTGACAGGGAGTCCTTGCCATACTCCTGCAGCACCTGCCGAGCCGGTCTTGGCATTGCTTGCTTCCGTTACGAAATCTGATTTCTTCATCTCCTGTAGGTGCATGGCGCCATACCAAGCAGTATCTTCACGTCCTTTGGCCCAGTACTTCACTGCTGAATCTCCTTCCGAGCCTCCTCCACCGGGCATCAAGATAGTGGCGAATCCTAAGGCTCCCAGACTGGCTGCAAGGACACCGGTGGCAGTATTGAATCCGTATCTCATGAACTGGCGTCGGTTCATCGATGTACTGAGTTCGTTCTCGATTTCCCCGCCGTATTCTTTGGGTGCTGGACGTAGATTGAATTCCTTTGCCATTTCCTCACCTCAAATCTTGTACTCCACCCAGTCTTTTGGATGTTCACGAATATGCTTCGGCCGTCGATGTTTGACAATGACCTTGTCTGGAAGGAC
>CAXRJY010000084.1:0-5944 GCA_964230915.1 Candidatus Poseidoniaceae archaeon
TCGCCAATGTATTCGAGATTGAAGTTGGAGAATTCGATGGAAATGAAGGCGATGATATCGTCATCTATCAGAGAAACAACCCATTCAAGCAGGATGAGAATGGCAATCCAGCAGGAGAGCCTGGCAATGTCACCTTCCTCAACAACAATGGATGTACTGACGATGGATTCACTATAGGCCAACGATTCTCTCATTTCTGGGTATGGGATATTGCAGCAGGTGACCTTGATGGCGACGGCAATGACGAGGTTCTGGTAGTGGATCTGCTTGCTGACATCACCTCACAGCGAATGGTCATGTACCAAGGCCCAATCTCAAGTTCTACCCAAGCCAAGACCATGAGTCTTGGTCCTTCGACCACAGCAAGATACCTTGAGATTCGTGTTGGAGATTGGGGAGAATCACAGGTCGGTGGAACTTCAGGTTCCTGTACCGATGAAGATGCATGGCTGTTGCGAGAGAGAGGTGCGGATTACACCACTGGTCAATATACGACACAGGGCAATGATGACAACATCACAGTTGTTGAATTCAATTGTTTGACCGATACTTTCCCTACTGATATTGCAACTGCAAATCCACACACCATCCAGATGGGAACGACATGGGGTGACCATTCCATCGCTGATTTGGATAATGATGGTGTCATCGATGTTGTCGCCATGACTGATGGCAACATCGAGAACATGACCTACAAGACCAGTTCATCGGTTGGAACGTGGGGTAATTCACAACTGGCATATTTCGGACCATACATTGCTTGGTATGGCTTCATTGCTGACCTCAATGGCGATGGTGAACCGGATTTCATCAATCCCACGATTGCTGAGCAGATCAACTCAACCACCAGTACTGGGACCACCAGTGAAGGATACTATCTGACTCCACCAACCACATGCCAAGTGACTCTGTCAGATGGAAGTGGTGGGCACATGAACCCGCTGTCATACCCTATGGGTCGAAGGCCCAAGGCGATAGCAGTCGGCCAGATCGCTGGAGATTCTAGCAGTCCACTCGACATTGTTGTGGGAGAGGATGGAAACAACTTCGGTAATTGGGTTGACAACATGGGCTGGCAGGGTCAGTATGACAGATTGACCGTCATCGAGATGGATAACAAGGACCTTGAAGTATCGAGGATAGAGGTCAATCCAACTGACAGATATTATGGAATCGTTGGTGAAGGGACCAGAGATATCAATGTCACAATCACCAATACTGGAATGAACATTCTCAATGGGAATGCAGATATCAGTGTTGAATTGAAACAGGTCGATGAATCAGCCAGTACCAATCAGAGCGTTTACTCTCAGGATTTCGATGGCACAGAAATGACCGGTGGTTGTGGCGGTGGCTGCACTTGGACATACGAGGAATATCGAGGTGAAACGAATTATTGGCATCTTGAAACGAACCATTCCACTGGCGCAACATCGGGTAACAATGGCGAGGATGTCTCTGCCAATTATCTCAAACAGGACGATTTCATGTGGGCTGGAACCACGCGTACCAACAGCAGTGGTGGAACGTGGAGTGGGTATCACAGAAATTGGGATATGGCGATGGTCCTCAACGATGTGGACCTGACTGGAGCTGACCGTGCTTGGATGTCTGCTGAAATATTCAATCACTTGTCTTTCGATGCTCTGGGTTTCAATCAGGGTAATGGTTTCCAGGTCGATGACATCTGGGACGACCTTGCGATAATCGATGTTCGCAGTGAGCGTGGATGGAACACTATCGCTTGTCCAACAACTGCAATTCTGGATGGGGCTTGTGCTTCTGGAATGAGTATGTGGGGAGGATATGATAATGAGCGCCAGTTCAAAATCTACAATTATGGCGCATATGCAGAGAGCAATCTGTACTATGGAATCGCTACATCAGGAACTTACTATGGCTGGGATAATTATACCGAGGATGAAGGCGACCTAGGTGCTTTCGAACTATCCCGATGGGCTGGAGAGACCGTGGATATCAGATTCCGATTCAGAACCGGATTCGATGGAAGCATCTCGGATTCCAACGAGAGTCGTTGGTCAGGCCGTGATGGATTCGCTGTAGATAACATCAGCATCTGGAAGCAGAACACTTCCTTCCTACCAAATCCGCAGGTGGTTCAGAAGCAGATCACGATGACCAATCTAGCACCAGGGGAGACTCACGTTGAAACCATGCAAGCAAGTTTCGTTAATGACACAGTCTACCGAATCAGTGCATCAGTCGACTATTCACAGGACGAACAGGACCTGAATGACGAATTGGTCTTCTATATGCAGACTCTGAATATCTATGACCCTGCAATCGTCTCTTTCGATGAGTTCGAGCCTGGTGCGTTATATCCTGAAGCAATCATGCCAATAGATGTCACAGTTGCTCATTATGGGAATACTGTTGTTGATTTCGATGTTGAGGCGACTATCAAGAGTGCAGATCCCAATGACATCAATTGTGGAACACCTGCAGCCAAGTGTCTCGAAGACTTCGAGGGCGGCTCTTCTGGTTCTCGTTATACTGATGACGGTAACGGTCAAGGTTTGGTGGTTGACGATTCGAGTTCTGCAGAGATTCTCTTCGACTCCAATGCTTACTGGTTCGGATATCCCGGCTCTACCGAAGTCGAGGGATACGATGAAGTCTGGAATGAATCATTCACAATTCCAGAAATTGACCTGACCAGCATGACTGGTGATTTCGTATCTCTTTCCTTTGATTACTTCGCTGAGACTTTCTATTACATCGATAGCGGTGGTAATTATTACAGCGTCAATGATTATGCTGCAATCCAAATGGAATGGGAGAAGGGTAGTGATTCGTACAATGGTTTGATGGTCGGAATGTGGAATGACTACAATCAAGATGGGACTTGTAACGAGGATGAGAATGGAGACGGATTCATCGATGATAACGAGACTGATGAATTCGATTTCTCTGAGATCACTTACATTGGAGATGCCAGTAGCGAAGAAGGAACTGGTGGAAACTACAATGTCTTCTTCAATTCAGATGGATTGGTGAAATCACGTTCCATTGATTTGACTCATATCTACATTCAGAATACCACCGGTGCTCCTTCAGAGTGGGGCCCTGAGTGTATCTCATTGGCTGGAAGTATGTTGGACCTCAAGTTCTCTTTCCAGAGTGATGATGATGGGCATAATGGAATGAATGATGGATTGAGAGGCGTAGCCTTCGACAACATCTCGATTACCGAGTTCACCTTCACAGAGGATGCATCCTATTCAACAACAGTTTCTGGTCTTGATGCCCAAGAAACTCAGATTGTATCAATAGCAGATCATGACTTTGAACAAGGAGTTTACATGATTGAAGTGAAGACTATTTTTGACAATTCGTCGGCATCAACTGCTGGGCACAATTCTCAGGAGTTATCTATCGCCAACAACGTTGAGACCGTCATCTTCAATGTTGAAAGTGTTGATATCACTTTGAGCAAACCGAATTCTCTGGCTTGCCTCAAAGATGCAACTTACAAATGTGTAATGCCTATTGACAATGCTACAACTCATGATTTCTCACTCGCTGCAACCAATGGAGTACTTTCTGGTGATTATCGGTTCTATCAGGATATCGAGGATATCACTGGTACTCCTGAGTTGAAGACTACACTCACCGCAAATGGTGGGCAATTGACCTCTTTGGAACCACATGAGCGCGTTGAAATCACCTTCTCACCGTGGAATGATTGGGAGGATGGCCATACCTACAACATCAGTTTCTATGCTGAGTTGGCAGATGGCTCATCGTCAGGAAACATTCGTTCTTTCAACGCCACTTTCCAGTATGACATCGATATCGCGATTCTCTCGGATGCAACCGATCTAGGTAGATTGGAGAAGGTGAAGGAAGACCTTGAAGGGATGGGAATGTCATATACTCAGTACACAATGAAAGATTGGGATGAATACTTGACCAGCAGTTGGTTGACTCATTACAACAAGGTCTTGTTGCCCTGGCAATCTGAATTATCTGCAAAGGATACAAGCCAAGGAGGAAAGGGTTACTACGAGGCAATTGGTACGAGCATGAACAAACTCAACCTTGAGAATTTCATGGCGGCTGGTGGAACTGTAGAGATGCACCTTGGACCATATCACAACTACTATGTCTCACAGAATGGCCGGTTGCCATTTGCTGTAGATGTCCTCGACAAGAACACCGCTGGTAATCAGGTGACATTCAGTCAAGTGGATATTGCAGATCCATACCATCCATTGTTGGATAATGTTGACACCGGTAACTTCCAGGCTTTCGGTGAACAGAGTCAGACGGTGGCCACTGCGGTCATCAACACCAACACGGTATCAGCTACATCCATTCCGTTGGTTTGTGGTGGAAGAATGGACTCAGGTGGAGAGTTCCAGAGTATCATCCAGCATACTGATGACCCTACAGCAAGTCTGCTTGCAGTGTGTTCATATCAGAATGGTGGGCTGATTGTTTCCACCATCGATGTTGAGTTGTACAGCGATCCTTTCGATAGTATGACAATGCCAGTTCGAGCAAATATGCTGGCTTATCAGGTGACTCCTTATCCAGCAAACTTTGAGTCTGTCGGTAATGGAGTAGACCTGCTGATCAATGATGCAGTTCCTTCAATCGACCCATCAACTGGAAAGTACTCAACACGCTACATGAAGAGTAATTCTGAGTTGACTTTCTCCTTCAGTGCTGATTCAGTTTCGGTTCCACTCGATGCTGATTGGGAATTGAACGGACCAACCACGGCGTGGGATAATCCTGAGACCATCACTGGCTCTGTTTCTCATACATCAGAGCAGCAACCAGTCGCCTCATTCTGTAAGGTCGATCATACTGGATGTGCACAGGGAGAGACTTGGACTCTCATCATGTACTTGCACGATGCTGCAGGGCATGCTCGTATGGCATCCATCACTCTGATGACTGATGATACTGCGGCTGACGAATTCCGTCCTGTTGCCAATGCCTCAATCATTGATGAGGCTGCAACAAAAGACCAGATAAGTAGCCGCGGAACCAAGAGTGTTCAAGGTAAAGATTGGGATATCTATGAATTGAAACTGACCGAGAGTGGAGACCTCACAGTATCCTTTGACGCTGGAGAATCATACGATGAAGATGCTACCGATGGTAATGGAATCGCTTCATACGAATGGTCAGTCTACTTCGATTATCCGTATGAAGGCGGAAGCGTGAGTCTTGAAGGACACACCTTCACAGTTCCAGCTGCTGCTACTAGCGAGTGGTCATATCGTTTCCAGAATGTCACGGTTGACTCAACCGGTACTCAAGAGAATCAGATCAGAGTCGAATTGGTAGTATACGATAACTCTGGTAAGAATTCCGAGAAGTACAGGATGTATTTCGTGGTAGTTCCAGAAGGATTTGGAGATGAGGAACCTGATATCCAACTCGATTCAAGTCTCAATCATTCACGAGTTGTTGATGATTGGGTATTCGTCTCTGGTTCTGTACTCAGTGGTGCAGAAAGAGGAGATGTTTCGGTCGAGATGGCCTTTGACAGTAATGCATTCAACCAGTCAAGCCTTGTTCGCTATGGTATGAGAGATGATTTCACATGGAATCAGAGCGATGACCTGTGCGATTCCGAATCATTGCCAGATTATGGTCCAGACAGCAGCATTCCTTCAACTCAGAAATGTGCTGGAACTGATTTCACACTCGGATTGAAGATACAGGATCAATACACCAATGAGAGCAACAAGGTCCATCTTTGGCTCAAGGTGAGTGAGGGAGATGGAAGAAATCCGATTTACCACTACATCATCATCAATCTTGCAGCATGTAGTGGAGCAACACTACCAGATGAAGCAGTCAACGAAGAAGTTGAGTGGATTTGGAATGCTGCAACGAAGCAGTGTGAATTACCAGATGGTTGGGATGTTGAGAGAGATGCAGATGGAAATATAATTGGAGTCAA
>CAXRJY010000085.1:0-3413 GCA_964230915.1 Candidatus Poseidoniaceae archaeon
CGAATCCACCAGGGAATACCAGAATTGCTTTTGCAGGATATACGAACCAGAATTTGCGCATCGCGAAATACTTGAATTGCAAACCGAGGCCCTCCGTGATCCATTCATTCATTGAAGGCTCAAAGGGTAGCTCAATTCCAAGTCCAATATTATCTGCTTCAGCATCAGCAGCACCAAGATTCGACGCACCCATTATTCCAGGCCCTCCGCCTGTACAGACATGAAATCTCTGACTTCCATCCTTCCTCGCCCCGCCACCATCATCTGGGGATGTTGTTGCCCAGGTACTGATTCGATTGGCTATTTCTCTGGCCGCTTTCGAATCTGGATGCTCAAGTTCGGTTCTTGCTGAACCAAAAAACACCACTGTGTCTCTGATTCCTTTATCGAACAATATACTCTGTGGGGCGAGAAACTCGGTCAGGATTCGGATTGCTCTTGCATCCCTTCCACTCATCCATACTGGGTCATTCCAAGGTGGCTTCGGGTCTTCTTGAAGGCGGCGCATGAGTTTGCGAGAACCTTCCTGTGCAATCAATGTCTGCATTGGTAGAAATACGGATAAACCAAGATTATATTCAGTAATATTTTCCAATTCATAAATCTATTTTTCAATTGGAATATTGACAAATATTGATGGCGGATAATAGATCAAAGAATCCCGCTAATTTCACAATAATGCAATTGCTATGGTTCACATACCGGATGTCATAGATCTTAGGAAGCTAGGAAAACTCGTTAATTTCAATTGAAACACACTTTAGGAGGAGTTTGTTTAATTCAGTTGAAATTCAGATTATGCGCCATTCTAATTTGATTCCTATTAGTTAGTTTTCCTATTGGAATCCGCTTTTATGTAACTGATACTCTAATTGGATACTCATACTCATAAGTTAGAGATAGTTTATATCCCTCTTCAATGCAGCGGAAATCGAGCCAAAGGCGGCTCGAGAAAAAAGGATGGGAAAAATATGACGAAAGGAGAACACTCGATTCAGGACCTTGTCGACAGAGAGGTTTTCGTGAATCAAACGAAAGTTGGAGTGATTGTTGGTGAAAGACACCACCCAAATGAGGCACATGTACAATCAATGCGCCTTAGGGTAGATCCAGGAATTGCGGAAGAATATATGCGAAAGCCAGCGGAACTAGCACCTCTACCAAAGGAGTTGGTGCACAGTATCAGAGCCGATGGCGGAGTGAAGCTGAGCAAGTCGATGCGTGAACTGCAAAGGAGATGGAGAAATACCGTACGCATTGATGAGAAGCTGTATGCACCTGATGAGATGATTGACAGAGCATTGTTGGATAACCAGGGAATGGAGATAGGAGTCATCACGGAATTGGTGAAGGTCAAGCGAACATATCGTGGCGTGAATGTCAAAGTTCGTTCTGGCATTCAGAGACAGTATGGTGTTGAATCAACAATCAGCGTACCAATCACAGCAATTTATCGAACTCGTGAAAGATTGGATGAAGTTGTTCTATCAAGGACTTTTGAGAAAACCTTGGTATTACCATCATACATTCAAATCAATGACCCGGCTTTCGGTGAAGAGTGAAACTGAAACCCGGTAGAAAGATCGATTTCTCGTATGCAGAGGTCCGCATTGTGACCTCTCTTTGGGCGACCGTCACGATTATGACTGCGTGCAGGGTCGCCGCAACGCCCGATGGGCGGGTAGCTTAGATTGGTTGGAGCACCCGGCTGATAACCGGGAGGTCGCAGGTTCAAATCCTGCCTCGCCCACTCCCCTTTCATCGTCTTTCAACAGATGTTGCTTTTTGCAAAGAACCTTCAAGCCCAAGCCCACCGGCTCAAATGAGGAAGAGGTATGCCAGTAGTCTCAGGCTCCAGCGCCAGAGGACTTGCAGAGGACCTTGCAGTGCAATTGGATTGGCAACATGTACAGATGGAGTCACGTAGATTTCCAGATGGAGAAGGATATGTTCGAGTTCCTGAAGATGCAATTTCCTCTTTGCGAGATCAAGATGTAGTGGTGGTTTCCAATACTTTCCCTGATTCAGGTATCGTTGAGACTTTGTTGATGCTTGAGGCGATTTCAGATGTTCGTGCAGGAAGATTAGCAAGCCTCAAGGGAGGCATGGATAGCCAAGATGATGTTGGAGCAGGATTGTTTCTTGCCATTCCATACTTCGGATATTCACGGCAGGATAAGAGATTCCAGAAGGGAGAAGCAATTTCTGCCCAGGCATTGGGAAGAATTTTTGCGGGCCATTGCGATGGAATCGTTGTTCTAGACCTTCATGCTCCGGTTGCACTTGAAGGGTTAGAGGTGCCAGTGAGATTTGTTTCAGCAATGCCTGAAGTTGCTGAATATCTCAGTGAGAATGTAAACCCAGATTTCATTCTCAGTCCAGATAAAGGTGCGATAGAGAGGGCATCATCTGTTGCCCAAGCTATTGGATGCCGATTCTCATATCTTGAGAAGGTCAGAATCGATGCGCATACGATAGTGCATCAACCCAAGGATCTGGATGTAGATGGGTCCATCGTTGCTATCATTGATGATATGATATCAACTGGAGGAACCATTTGCAAAGCCAGTGAGGCTCTACATTCTCAAGGAGCAACAGAAGTGCATGCTGCTTGCACGCATGGATTATTCACTGATGGAGCGATTTCACGTTTGGATCAGCACGTCGATGGGGTTCACGCAACCAATTCATTGTCAAATCCAAGGTCCTCAATATCGGGTGGTAAGGCGCTCGCAAGAGGTGTGCGAGAGTTGCTTGATATCTGAAATAGATACAGAATATTGTCTGAATCGATAGACTGAGTGGATTCACGGTCCTGCTTCATCTCCGTTGGGTTTAAACCCGCGATGCTTTGCGCAACGCTGCCTTACATGAGGAAGAGGAGAGATTCCAATGAGTGTACACGTACGATTTGAGACACCCGGAGAGTTGGCTGACAAGGTTTACGAGTTAGTTCAGACCGTGGGTAAGAGCGGAGCCATAAAGAAAGGAAGCAATGAGGTCACCAAGGCCGCCGAGCGAGGAAATGCCAAGTTCATCGTTCTTGCAGAAGATGTCAACCCACCTGAGTTATTGGCTCATATTCCAATGATTTGTGAAGAAAGGGGTATTCCATTCGGATATGTCCCAAGTCAAGAATTCCTAGCCAAGGAAGCTGGAATGCCAAAGGGCGTAAAAACAGCATCACTTGCTTTGATGGATATCAGCAAGGCTGCCCAAGAGAATTTCAATGATATTATTGAGCAGATCAATACTATCAATGAATGAATAATATTCTGAAGGTTGGATTTAGATGAGCGAAGAACTCAGCGGATGGCCAGCAGAGGTGGTCGAAGTTGTTGGTCGTACTGGAATGACTGGTGAAGCGACTCAGGTCAAAGTACGTGTCAACGATGCTCCTAATCCCAGAGATA
>CAXRJY010000086.1:0-5695 GCA_964230915.1 Candidatus Poseidoniaceae archaeon
AGAAGCGGAGATGAGAATATGAGTAGCAGTATCAGAAGATGGATTGAAACAGACACGGGACACAGAGTTCCAAATCATAGCTCCAAATGTAAGCACCTCCACGGCCATAGATATCGTTGGGAAGCAGAACTTGAGGGTGAGGTGGTTTCTGTACCTGGTGTTTCTGAAGAAGGAATGCTGATTGATTTCTCAGAGATTTCTGCAATTCTAACTACATACATCCATGATATCGTGGACCACGCATTCCTTGTCTATGAGAATGATACTGATTGCATGGATGCCTTGAGAATAATGGGGGACGGGCATAGAACTGTTCCCTTGCCATTCATCCCAACAGCCGAGAACCTTGCAAAATGGGCATATGATCAGGTTTCTCCACACCTCAAGACATCGTACGGTAATCGTTTGAAACTGACAGCAATGCACGTTAGAGAAACCCCCAAATCGTGGGCTTCGTGGAAACCTCAGTCCTGAGATTCTATTCGCCTTCGTCTTCCGCGTTGCCAGTCTTCATCGTCTGAAACCTTCTGCATTGCAGTGGTTGCTTCTACGAATGCGCCGATTAGTTGCTGGGCTTCATCATCGCTCGGCAAACCTCTGAGAATTGTTCGCTTCAGAGTCTGTTGAGTCATTCGGGACTTCGTTCCTTCCATCGACAAGGATTCTGATAATTCCAATATCGAACGTTCCAGAGTACTCCTTGTACCTCCATCAAGTGGATTTTCAGCGGGAATGACGTTTGTCGTTCTATTCATCTCATAAAGAACCAGAGCCACTGCATGAGACAGGTTACAAATCGGATAGCCTTCCCAAGTAGGTATTGTAGTCAACAGATCACAACGGTCAAGTTCAGGTGTTGTCAATCCAACACCTTCACCTCCGAATACCAAAGCAACCCTGCCTCCATGCTCCATCGCCTTCACAGTGGCCTGCTCCAAGGATAAGAAATGCCGAAACGATGTCTTGACACCTACCTCTCTCTTGCCGCTGGTACCAATGACCAATCCGACATCTTCCATACACTCATCCCAGTTTGTGTAAGTTGATGAATCATCTAGAACGGAACCCGCAAACTTCGCACGATCCCTTGCCTCCTCTGTGATTTCACATTGTGGGTCTAGAAGACGAAGTTCGGAGAATCCAAAGTTGAGCATTGCTCTAGCGGCAGCACCTAGATTGCCAGGGTGGGCTGTACGCACAAGAACAATGACTGGGGCACAGGTGAACTCTGGCAGCGGATGCTCCAAGGAACGGCCCCCCATTCTCATTCCTCCTCAGTTCCAGTCAATCGCTTCTTGTCCCATTCAATTATCCACTGGGGGTCAAATATTTGGTAAATGAAAGCCAAAAAACCACCTTGATGACGGTCTGGCATTGAAATTGACCGCTTTGTCACATCGTGATTCAAACGAAGATGGCGGAGACATGAGTCGATGACCGATTTGTCAGGATGATGTATGCTGACCGGAGTTCGGTCCCAATTTATGAGGACCTTGTCCATGTAAGGTCCCTCAATCGGTTCGGCGCTGACGATAGCGAGTCACATAACCTGCAATCCAGTTTCGGAGACGCTTGTTAGGTACGTCAGTCAATTTTTCTACCATCTTCTTGTTGTGGTCGAAATCATCGGTGAAATGTTCACCATGAAGTTCAACCAATCGAATAGCGCGTATCTTGATGAATGACGGTCTGATATTTCCCATGTTTCTCACTCCTCAAGCAACTTGACCTCAATGGGGATGTCCGGTTCATCATGGCGAGTTATCTGGAGTTTTACCTTTCTAGGAGGATTCTCTATTCCTCTGGTCCAAATGTGTTCATTGACAGCAGGATCTATCCATACTTCCTCTTCTTCACCGACTTTCAAATGCCTAATGACTTCGCGTCGAATTATCTTCAATGCACGAGGTGCACGCTTGTACCTGGTGATGTTCCATGCATCACGCAGGGGAACTATCAACTCACTTACTGCTGCCCTTGCCATCATATCACCTCTGAAGTTTACTTCGACGCCAATTGTGTCTGCGAGGATGAGTTGTCATTTTTCGTCCGGTTTTCATCATCACCCAAACTGGAACCCGACGGTTCTGCTTTGTCGCCTTGTTCAATCGAATCTTCTTGGCTGCTGGTTTATTCCTTGCCATGTCAACACCTCTCAAATTCTCCTGATAGTTGATTCGCGTCTCTTGGAATCAAGAGATGCCAGAATATTCCGCAATGATTGATCGGAAACAGGAGTTTCAATTCTTTCTGAAGCACTTAGTTCAGAGAGTTGTTGGCGTACTTCATGAGCCAGTTCTGGCCTGCTCAATTCAAGTCTAGCCAAACGTTCTCGAGCCTCGGGAGTCAATACAATCTTCATGGCCTCGCTCAACTGCTCCTTTTGCAATGCCTCTGAATGTGCTTTTTCTTCTGCAACCAATTGATCACGTGCTTGGTCATCTGCCTGCTTCTGTAAAGCCGCAAGGCGCTCTTCTCTCAGACGAGTCAACTCGTCATCCTGAGTAGAAACCATACTGCTCAACTCCACACTTCCCTTCAATAATCCTTGAGTTCAGGATATGATTCCTCAGCCTTGGAACGTGTTTCCTCTGCAACCTGGTCAAGCAGTTTGTGCCCTTCAGGAGTGATAATACGTCCTTTGTATATCGTTTGCTCCTCATCATGGACATTCTTGATCTCCTTTTCTACAACCTTCTGTATCAAACCACTTTCTTCGAGTTGAATAAGACAGGTGCGTACCACTTTACGACTACCCTGCCCAGCACGGTTTGGTGCTGACTTACGATTTACCTTGCCGCCGAAGGCCTGTGCGAGGTGAGTTGAGCCAATTGGGCCGTCTCGGGCAACCTTTCTGAGAATGGCTGCACTACGTACCGCCCACCAATTCTCGTCTTCAGGAGGCCTTTCTCTATGCACCCCAGTCTTCACGACACTGGCCCACTCCGGAGTTGTGATGCTATCCATGGAGGACAAATGACCTGCCAATGCTGGAATAAGAATATCCGCTGGAATATCGCGAAACGTGGTCATGACAAGCACCGAGCGACTCGCCGACAGACCCCCTCTATTTGAAGGGCACGGGGGGCCGTAGGCCCTCCCGTAAGAGTTGAGGATAAGGCGCAACGGTAAATTTTGAAGCGGAATGACTGTTGCGGACTGCCATGAGACGTGCATTGGCGCAGAACCCAAACCTGCTGCGTACGTTGATTGGGCTAGGGATTACTCTCGTCGTGATTCTCTCTTATGCCGTGTATGGAGCAACCATCAATACTGAATATCACGTATATTCAACTGAGAGTGAATCAAGTACTGCTGAATTGACATTAGTGAACACTTCTACCACCTTGAATGAAGATGAAGAAGAGCAGACTGAATGGATATGGCATACTAATATCAACACGACGAACCTGACTTGGATAAACACCAGTCTGAATGGAGTTCCTGATGGAAGTAGCCTCAAAGTCATCAATATTGCAGGCTGGTACAGCCACCCGGAATTAGGTTCAGAGGAAGCTGAGCAATTCAATTGTGCTTCTCATTGTGTGAAGAGATCTTCTCACTCTTCAGTCAGTGAAAGTGGTGGTGCTGAATTGACTGGACTGACGTCAACTGACCCAGCAAGACGAGACGGCGGGACGGTTCGCGCCGAAAATGCTGCTGAAGCGAAGGAGTTGGCGGCCGAGGCCATCTCTTTTGAGTACGGGGAATCTCATTGGGAGATTAGAGTCATCATTGCCGGCAATCATTCTGACGAGCCTCTCGTTCAAGTAACTCATGTCAATGAAGAGTTCTCTAGCATCGAAAAATTCGCCCTTGATACAGCGACAGAGATGATGTGGTCGTTAGCAGCAGTGATAGGTTGCTTCATTCTGGTTCTGGTTCCAATCCTGCTGATCTATATCTTCTCCAGACTAGGAGATAAGCAAGATATTGAAGTCTTGAAAGATAATGCCGAACAAGAATAGCATCTTTGTGCATTCTTCATTTCGTCGCCATCATCAAATATCTAGTGTAAGAATCAGGCTTTGAGGCGAATGCGATACTCGGTATTTTTTGCCCTTTCCATGCTGCTTCTGAGCAGTGGTGTAGATGCATTATCGAGTGTAGTAATGGAGAGCGAAGCAGCTTCCGGAAGAGCCGGTGTAGACGTTTATGTGAGTGATATAGACATCACTTACACGAATTCGGCAGATGAGAACAAATATCGAATGTTCAGTAGCAATTACCCAATTTCAGGATTCAATCGTCCTGAGAATCTATTCGTGACTGATGGAGTCTTGGGAGTCGAAATGACCGTTTCAATAACCGCATCAAACAGCGGCACAAGTGACTCCTCGTCATTCACAGCCGAAGTGGTCATATTCCATGATGAGTATACGGAATTTGAGCTTCATAACACCAGTTTCACCTTCCCTAATGTGCCTGCCTCAGGGTCGTCAACAACCAGTTTCGCATGGACACCTGGTTATTCAGGAAATCACACTATGGAAATTCGGCTACAGAATGTGAATGATGATGTATACTCAAACAACATCAAATCCCGACATATGACTGTGGTCTATCACTATGATAACTGCGACGATCTCTCACAATGGTCCCAAGGAACTGGATGGTCAAGCAACAGCGACGCATTCATCTCGACTGGCACTGCATGCCACGTTGGAAATGGCCAAAGCAGTACATATGGCTCATCGTGGTCTACATCACTCGATATGCCCAGTATGAATTTCGCAGACCTTGCAACGAATCCAACTAGAGTTATAGGTCTCAGTTTCTTTTACACCGGTTCGATTCAAAGTGGAGATCTACTTTCAATCCAAGCAAGACTGAGTAATGGAAGTTGGGAGCAGTTGGCTACACTGACAGGAACCATCGACCCGGATTTTCTTGATGGTTCGACAAATTGGCAGACTTTCTCAAATGCGGCGGGCAGCCAAGTCTCTCCAATCATTCCGATGCAGGCTAGACACTTTCATTCTTCAAGCCAATTACGATTTAC
Source organism: Candidatus Poseidoniaceae archaeon (assembly GCA_964230915.1). GTDB lineage: Archaea > Thermoplasmatota > Poseidoniia > Poseidoniales > Poseidoniaceae > UBA226. Next base: position 5,003 of record CAXRJY010000086.1, read on the forward strand.
ATTCACCAGTGATGCCAGTGGAGAAGACATTGGATATTGGCTCGATGATATAGTCATCCTCTACGATCAAAAACCACGGGCAGGAGAATTTGAATGGACCATCAACAGCATGACTGACAGTCAGGCCCGTCGAGGAGAGTGGTCAGACCATGTAGTACAGATTTCCAATCACGGCAATCTCTCAGACAGGTTTCAACCTGAAGTCATAGGTCTTCCTTCAGAGTGGGAAGTAGCATTCAACCACGAAACTGGTTCAAACATTGACATCAATAATGGCGTACGAGTCTCTCCTGACGAGAGTAAGAACATCAGAATAAGAGTGAAACCAGGCCCTAATGCAAGCATCGGGAATCAATCATTCACTCTCAAGATTCACAGCCTTGAACAAAATAGTGTAGGCGACCAGATGAATGCTATCATCAGAGTTCTTCCAGACCACATTCCATTGATTGCTGAACAAGAGAATATGCCAACTTGCGTGGCGGGTCATTCTTGTGAATTCTTCATCGAAGTGAACAATATTGGAGATTCTGCGGACATATTCGACATTACCGTCTCGCCCTTCGATATTCGCGAGGGATGGTCTCTAGGTCTTGCTTGGGATCAGAGTAGTGCGATCACCATCGCTCCTGACGTTCCTGAAACGGTGAAATTCATTGTCAGTGTCCCTGAAGATGAAGTCCCAGACGTGTA
>CAXRJY010000087.1:0-10411 GCA_964230915.1 Candidatus Poseidoniaceae archaeon
ATCCCCACTAATTTGAGACTCTCTGATATCCAAATGATAATGTATGGTAATAATTAGGATATAACATGCCAGATGAAAATGACGATAATGGAGTCATTGCCTCCGCAGAATTTAGCGGTAATACTGTATTTTACTTGTGGATTATCACAAATCTAATTTTACTCAGTACCGTAGTCGGGATTCTTGTAATGATTTTCTGGGTCCCATTTGGTTGGATAATTCACAAAAAGCAACTTCAAAACGCATCCTGTAGTTTGACCAAACGTGGAATCGCAATACGAAAGGGGTGGATCTTCAAGGCACAACAGAATATCCCTCTCGACAAACTAACTGACATCTCTATACATGAGGGGCCAGTGCTCAATATTTTTGGGATTGTCAGAATATCAATAGAGACAGCAGGTGCAACGCCCTTTCACCTGACTGGCCTCGTGAAGTCCACCACCTCCCAATTCCGAGACATTGTCATGAAACAGCGTGATTCCCAAGCTGGAGCACAAGTTACGAGTAGCCAGGAAGGCCATTCCAACGATGTTCTTGTTGAAATCAGAGACATACTTCAACAGATTAATGTGAACCTTTCTAAGCGAGAATAATAGAATTTCACTTGATTTGTGAATATTAATTTCAACGGTCCCTCTGAAAATACGTCATTTTGCAGAGGGTGGAACGAATTGGTATCGTCCTGCTCATACTGGTGGGGAATGGACACGTTGGCAATGATTCTTGACAAGTTCCATACACACGAGTGGACCCTTTGTTCAAGAACCGAGTGTGCCTTGGATGGCCATGGACTTGGCATCTGCATCACAATGGGCTGAAGTTCTTGGACTCATTACAATTCTTGGGGCTGCAATTTACAGTTGGGTCACAATCAATGAGATCAAGAAGGATAGGAACGCAGCCGCCTCATTGAAACTCTCAGAATTATGGCAAAACACAGAATTCGCTCATGGAAGCATTTCAATCTGGATGCAACCTGATGACCTGAAAACTTTCAAGGAACTCGAAGAATTTCACGGAGAAAATTATCCCAAAGTTTTCACTGTATTGTTGACTTGGGAGAGCATTGCAATCACATTGCACGATGGTCATTTCGACTTCGAAGTTGTGCGAAAACAGTTCTCCTTATCCATGATTACCGCTTGGCTCAAGAACAAGAAAATCATTGAAAATTTCAGAAAGGAACAGGATAACGAGCTGGCATTCGAATGGTTGCAGTGGATAGCAGAACGAATGATGGATTACTATGATAGAGCTGACGATGTAGTTCCTGCCCAAATTGCCCACAAGGACTGGAAGCCAACTGTTTGAGTTCAAATCCGGACGGGTCAGAGCAATGTTGTTCCTGAGTCACCACGAACTGCACTTATCGCCTCGCCAGGCTGGCACAATACGATTGTCATATCCTTGGAGAACTCTCGTGCGTGCACCATTGCCTCCACCTTTGGACCCATGGAGCCAGGGGGCAATTCTCCACGCTCAATCATCTGTTTCGCCTCTTGTGAAGAAATTGTACTGAGGCTCTGTTGATTTGATTCACCAAAGTCTCTGTAGACAGAATCTACAGCTGTTGAAATCACTAGAACGTCAGCGTCAACTTCACATGCAAGAAGCGCTGAAACTCTATCCTTGTCAATGACTGCAGCGATTCCCGTCAATCCAACATCATCAACCACAGGAATGCCTCCACCTCCACAACAGAAGACGACTGCATTGAGGTCTAGCAGGCTGTTGATGACATCGATATCCAATATTCTGATCGGCGGAGGTGAAGCAACAACTCGACGAGGCCCGTTCACGGTTGTTGCGACATCCCAATCCATTTCTGCAATGGTATCTTCGTCAAGAATAGGACCAACTGGCTTAGTAGGGGCAGCAAATGCAATGTCATCCTTGTCGACCTCTACTCTGGTCAACACGACCGCAGTTCTCTCCGGGCGATGCTTGTTCATCAGATGCTTCTCAAGATTGAGCGATAGGGAATGGCCTATCATCCCCTGAGTAGCAGCAACCCACTCATCAAGGCCATTTCTCTGGCGTTCAGCCATACTGGCCTCCTCCAATAGTAGCAATTCTCCTACCTGAGGTCCATTGCCGTGAGTGATCACAACGCTGAAACCGGCTTCGAGAAGATTAACGATATCTTCCATAACTGCATTCAATACTGCATTTTCCTGAAGCTTTCCGCTTGTATCTGACAATGCATTACCTCCGATTGCATAGACTGCTACCCGTCGGGTGCTGTTGTCAGGGACTGGGACCTCTGGTGACACAATACGTGGGAATCCTGCTCAGGCTTCAATGTTAAGCATAGAGGACTGCACTCATTCAAGCCATGATATTGAAGAACAGAGTCGTTCTGCGGTGGATACGGGTTGCTGTCATGACCAAGGAAGTTTGGATATCAGATATTCTCAGTGGTGCTTTAGTTGGTCAGGAAGTGACCCTCAAAGGTTGGATAAAAAGGACGCGCAGCAGCGGAAAAATCTCATTTATCACCCTTAGAGATTCAACTGGGACTGTGCAATGCGTGGCAAAATCAGATTCATTGCCTGATGAGCAGATGGAAGATCTGAAATCCGCTCTCATTGAAGCAAGTGTGATCATTACAGGTTCTGTGAAGGCTGACGAACGTTCAGGTGGTTTTGAAATCGCAGTATCTGGAGCAGAAGTCGTAGGTCGAGTGAACCCCGATTCACCTTTCCCAATAACTGAGAGTGCAATGGAGGCCGCTGATGGAGGAGAGACAGAATTCCTTCTCGACAACCGGCACCTCTACCTTAGCACCACTAGGATGACCACCATGCTGAAGATTCGTTCATCTGTTTTCGGCGCGATTCATTCATACTTCAGAGACCTTGACTTCGTTGAATATCAAGCGCCTTGTTTTGTGGCCGGAGCAGTAGAGGGTGGTAGTACACTGTTCGAAGTACCATATTTCGGGCGCAAAGCATACTTGACTCAATCATGGCAATTGTATGCCGAAGCCGCAATGCCTGCATTGGAACGATTGTACACAATAGCACCCTCATTCCGAGCAGAAAAGAGTCGCACTCGCAGACATTTGACTGAATTCTGGCATGCTGAGATGGAAATCGCATGGGGTGGAAACGATGACGTCATGGCTCATGGAGAAGCATTGGTCAGGCATATCTGTCGAACCTTGCTGGATGAGCGTTCAGATGAACTGGAATCTCTTGGACGAGACCTTGATTTGATTCGCAGATATGCTGACAATCCATTTCCGCGTATTCGATACGATGAAGCGGTGGAAAGATTACAAGCCAAAGGCGTCGATATAGAATGGGGTCAGGATCTTGATTATTCAAAAGAGAAGATTCTTACACAGGATTTTGAGGTACCCCATTTCCTTACTCATTATCCGAGAATCGCCAAGCCATTCTATCATCGACCTGACCCAGATGACGACAAGTATGTCCTATGTCACGACCTATTGGCTCCAGAAGGATATGGTGAAATCATCGGTGGTGGAGAAAGAACCTGGTCCGAAAAAGAGATTCTCGAGCGTATAGATGAGGAAGGAACTCCTCGCGAACCATACGAATTCTACATCGATGTTCGTCGATACGGAGGAGTCCCACACGGCGGTTTTGGACTTGGAGTAGATAGAGTAGTTTCATGGCTGGCTGGGGCTGAACACATCCGTGAAGTCATTCCATTCCCAAGGGCGCGTCGGAGGGTCCCTCCCTGAAGTAGCGCCTTATCTCAGATAGGACGAGATTCAGATTCTTTTCTTCTATTGTCAAGGTAGAGTGTTCTTTTGGTCTTTCATCCCATGGATTGAAGGTAATTGAAAAGCCACTCTCATGAAACATGTCAATATCTCCAGCCGAGTCTCCAACCGAAGCAGTGTGTTGCTTGGAGATTCCCAATCTACGTTGCAACATCTTGACGATAGCACCCTTTGCATGCATCTGAACCTGAGACCTTCCAGTATCGGGAATCCTACCGTCTGGAGTACTGGTCCATCCATTACAGAATACATGGAGGCGTGAGTCTTTACCACCAATTCCTGCTGCGGTGTTTCGATCGATTCCACCCCACCTTCTCCTCCATTGTGAAGAGGAAGGAAATTGGGCAGCAATCATTCTGGCACTATGCTGCATTCCTCCACTGATGATAGCAACTTCATGTCCATCATCGAGAAGTGTCTGGATACATTCTCTCCAACCTTCCATTCTTGGGCAATCCTGGAACCACCCACGCAGGTCTTCATCCAGTAAGTCTCCATCCACTGCTGAGCGAATGAGGGCGATATCCAAGATGATCCAATCCCATTCATTCAACAGGCCTTGATTGTACAGGTTGAATGCTTCCTCATTTGAGATTCCAAGTTTATCATACACCCACTGCCATGTGGAAAGATGGTCTATCAAGACGCGGTCCATGTCAAAACAAACCAGTCCCCGTTCAGACATGTTGAGTCCTCACTCTGATGCTGGCCAATCGTCATACTGTCGTTGAATCTGCCTGACCTGTTTGCCAAGGATATAGAGCATTAAACTGGTCATCATCGCAAAGAGACCAATCAAGGTCACTGCAGCAGTTGCTAAAGAGACGCCTAGAGAAATTGAATTCATCGATTGAAACTGGTCAACCACATCACCAGTTAATGCGAAACCAATGCTGAAACAGACCAGTCCAGGTAGGCCAAAAAGAATCAATGGATGTTTACTGGACAACATCCAATGGAACAATTGTGCAAAACGTGAAGCAGTCGCTAAAGATTCTCTTTTCTGCGGCTGTGTCGGCCTCTTTGCCAGATGTACCCTCACATTCAATGAGGCGGGCAAATCGATGCAACGGTCATCACCACCACATTCTGCTAAAGCAGCCAATCCCTCAGGAGTCGCAGCCAACATCTCCAGTTCTGCTTCGCTGAACAAAACAGATTCCGAATCTCCAGGATCAACGTCCGTATGATGTGCTAAAGCAAGATTCACATCCCTGCCCTCATAGGTACGGTTCACATTGACCGGTAAGTCTCGTAACCTCCAAGTGTCAGAAAGATGAATGATAAGAGTCATATCGATTGGCTCTAACTTCAATAATTCTCTAGCAATCTCTGGAATCGTACAATCTCGATCCATGGGAATTGTGTGCGCTCCTTTCTTTTCGGCAAGATCCAATGTGGTATCCTTGCTCCCAACATCAATGATTGCAACCTGTTTGGCAAAAGTCTCGGCTCTAGTGATTGCAGATACTAGACGCAACTCCTTGTCCCTGACTAGAAAGACGATGCGCATTGCCCTCTCCGAACCAGCGGCATGGCTGAAGCACTGTCAATTCTTCGGAACATAGAACGCACAGATGATTAACTTCAGGCAATACCAAGATGCCGTGTCAGACGATTGGAAGGTATGCGTGGTCATGCCAGCCCGAAACGAGTCATCTCATATCTACGATGCAATATCCGTATTGCCAGAATGGATAGATAGGGTCGTGGTTGTGAATGATGGCTCTGATGATAACACTGCTGAACTGGCCCAAGATGCGGGTGCCATTGTCATCAACTCCGAGGGAATAGGGGTTGGAGGCGCCATCTCTCATGGATATCAACATCTTTTGAATTCAAAGATCCCAGAAAGGTGGTGTGCAGTTGTGATGGCAGGAGATGGTCAAATGGACCCAAATGACCTTTCAAACCTCATTGAACCAATCATTTCAGGAAATGCTGACTATGTCAAAGGAGACCGCTCTTCCCATTTTGAAGGATTGAAGGCTATGCCGCTGAGACGTAGAATAGGTACGTGGTGGCTCAAACACCTGACCAATCTAGCGACAGGACTTGAGATACATGACCCGCAATGCGGCTATACAGTGTGCAGCGACCGAATGCTCTCTGAATGGGATTGGACAAGAAACTGGGATGGTTATGGATATCCCAACTGGTGGCTGATGAGATGTGTCGAACAAGGGTTCTCAGTTGACGAAGCACCTGTAAGAGCCATCTACCAAGGGCAGTCCTCTGGCATTCGTATTCTTACCTTCTTGCCCAAGGTTTCTGGAATGCTGCTGTTAGGACTCTTTAGCCGTGGCAGCAGGTGGTATCTTCTGGGACAAAGGAGGATTTCAGCACTCAAGCGAATGACCGTTAGCATCGGTTTTCTCGGAGGCATGGTTGCTTTGGCCTCCACACCTTGGACCGGCCTTATCGGCCTCATGGGAATACCAGGACTGATGGCAGCAAGAATGGTTGACAAACACCTCGTTAATCCAAAATCCCATCTCGACAAGATTGAAGCCGACGGCAGCGACGCAACAGTATGGCCAAACGCAGCCTGAAGGCAGCACTCCTGACTCTGATCATGGTGATGAGCCTCCTTTCTGGGTGCTATCACAGTACCTCCGAGCCTGAAGAATTCGTAGAAGGCGGCACCTTCGAATTTGAGCAGGGTATTCCTGTTGGCACTTGGTATCATTTCGCAGGCCGCATCGATGCGACCAATGAAAGCGCACTCGCAGCAGCCAACATCACTGCCAACTTTACCGGGAACAATACCCCATACTTTACTCAGGGTTCATATTTCGGTATTGGAATGACCACATTTGAGCCAACAATTGGAATCACCTCAGCCGACAATCTCTACATCTCCAGTTGGGGCAATGGACCTGCTGGCTCGACTGCTGTAGTGCAATGCAGTGGCCTTATTGAAATGGAGAATCTATCCGAATATTCGTGTGTCAACACGTATGAGCCGTTGCTGCCGGTTGCTAACAGCAACGACCCTTACATCTATGTCGACAAGTGGACAGATCGAATAATGAAATTCGATATGCATGCACTATTGGGGATGACTGTTGAATGGTCTGATAATGAAGGCGGTTCTTACTCTCTCCCAACTGTTGCAACATCGATTTACTCTGTTCAGGACCATCAAACAATAACTTCAGCGCCATATCCTGCCGCACTCCATGATACGACCTGGGTTTTCTGTATCAATGGAAATGCTCCCCACCCGCTTTGTTCAACTTCATTCGATGGCGGGAATACTTGGTCTCCAGAAGTTTCTGGAGCACCACTAGATTGCGGAAGTGGTGGCTTGACCGCGCATCTTGAAGGTGCACCTGACGGTAATTTCTATCGCGGGAACACGGGCTGTTCTGGAGATGGATATTCGATTTATCGAAGCACTAATGGAGGATTCACCTGGACTGAACATCCTCTGCCAACCTCGCTAAGTGGAACTGCAAATACATGGAATGCTGAAGAGGCACAAGTTGCTATAGATGATGACAACAATGTCCATGCCCTATGGATGGGTGCTGATGATATGCCATACTACTCATTTTCGAGGGACCAAGGTGATTCATGGTCTGATGCAATGATGGTTGCGCCCCCTACATACCTCAGCGGCACTGGATTTCCGGTCATCACCGCAGGTGCCTCTGGCAAGGTTGCTATCGGATATGTGGGAGATTCTGGAAACGATACATGGAATGGATACATGACCATCATCACTGATGCGTTTGCTGAGAATCCATTGATGACCACAGTAAGAATCAATGCCGCTGATGACCCTCTTGACACGACGGTTGATTGTGGCTACAATCGCTGTGGCGGACTTGGGGATTTCCTTGACATGGGAGTTGATCAATATGGCAGACCTTGGTTTGGACTCTCGCACAATGTCGCAGGAGACATCGGAATTTTCGCCACCACTATCGATGGTCCAGCACTACGCGGTGAATCATTGGTTCTCAACTCGATGCCATACGGCGGCGAGCAGACCCTGTGAATCTGAATATTTGCTCTTGCGCAAGATAATTCCGTGATGCCGAAGTCGCCCGCTCATGCGAGCAGTCGCCTTACTGATTGGCACGCTGATGTTGAGCACAGTATTTGCTGGCTGTCTTGAAGATGAAAAGCCCGCTCCGCCACCTGTCGAGGAGCCAAGTATTCCAGACGGAACCTTTGTCACTGGCCCTGATGGTTTTGCAGTTGAAGAAACGCCTTTGAACATGAGTTTCGTTTTCAGTGACGTTGCAGAAAATGGCCCTGAACCAAGTATTGGCATCACTTCCACTGGTTGCATATTCTTCATTGCCTTGGAAAAAGTGATGCGTTCATGCGACCATGGAGAAACATGGGAGGATGTCACTGGACCTGAATGTTCATTCACAACCAGCGACCCATATGGTTGGGTCGATCCAATCACTGATCGAGTATTCAATGTCCAGATGATGGGTCTTGAAACTTCATGGATATGTTGGAGTGATGATGATGGGGAAACCTGGATGGGTAATCCACACGATTCTGGAACCACGCCAATCAACGACCACATCAAGTTAGCAACTGGTCCTTGGACCAGCAGTGGATATGGAGCCTTTGGCCAATTTACCCAATCATTCTATGAAACAGCAGTCTACTCTTGCTACAACAAACTTGCTGGCATCTTCTGCTACACCAGTTTTGATGGAGGTGCCTCATTTGAAGCGGGAGGAATGCTAATTGGAATGGCAACCACAAATGGTGGATTGCATGGAGCAATATCGACAGCACCCGACGGCACCGTATATGTGACCCCTAGAGTTGAGACGCCAACAGTCATCGTCTCAAAGGACAATGGATTCTCTTGGTTTGAAAGGACTATGGGAGAGGATGTTGGCACACCATATCCTCGCAAGAACTCAGAGGTTGCGACCGATACTGAATCAAACGCCTATCACTTTTGGACCGGACCTGGCGGAGATGTAGATGGAGTCTCAGCAAACGATACAGTTGCAGGTGTTTACAATGGCTACAATGGGGAAGGAGTATTCATGTCTAGGAGCACTGATTCTGGGGACTCCTGGGACCAGACGAGCATCCGAATAAGTCCGATTGATGTAGTCTCCTACGCCTTCCCGCAAGCTGATGCTGGAGATCCTGGCAGAGTCGCCATAACTTACCTTGGAAGTGAGAATTCAAGTGAATTGAATCAATCCGATCTTGACGGAAACAATTGGGATGGAAATGCCCATTATGCCAATGCAAATGTGCACTATCACCTCTATATCACCTACAGTCTGAATGCATTGGACCCTGAGCCTGTTTTCCATACACAACGAGTCACGTCTGACCCAGTACAGATTGGGAGCATCTGTCTGAACAGCGGTGATTGCCGCGACATTGGTGGTTCAAATCGAAACTTGCTGGACTTCAATGACCTACATATCGATAGAGAGGGAAGAGTGTATGTTGCATTCGCAGATGGATGCACCGGAACTTGTGCCACTGGAAACAATTCCATGCCGGAAGATTCGCGCACCAGAATAGGTGCTGTCTATTTTCTTGGAAGCGGACCCAGCCTGTTCGAAGAGGTCGGAGAATTGAGTGAATTCAATCCACCACCTGTAGCAGTGAATTCATCAGATTGCCGCTCACAGTCGTGGCAACCTGAATGCATACCTCGTGAAGATTCAGAACCAGAGAATCAGTAATACACAGTTTCCCCGTCTGGATTCTGTCCAAGAATCCGCTCACTTCAACCTGGAAGCAGCCTTCAGTCCTAGCAGGAATCCCCTGAGAATCAACCTCTGCTCCTGCGCGATAGGATTTGCGAGTTCAAATCTCGTCACGTCCACCATTTGACTTTCCAGTTCATCGAACAATGGAATCTATTCCTAATCGCAAGGCGGACCCTTGCAATGATAGAGTGAATAATGTTTCATCCGGCATCATCTTTACACGTTATCGTGAGATGGTAATTCAATGAGGGAACGCGGCACACGCCCTTGGTGGTTTTGGAAAGCACATTGGTCAAAACGCAATACTTGGGGCGGCCACCGCATCACCATTATACTGATTACAATGTTGATAATGATTAATGCAATACCGTACACTTTAATCAATCACTTTGCATCATGGCGAGACTATGCTGCATTCGATCCGGAACTGTCCATTGACACCAATCTCGCTTTCATTCCATGGATGATTATTCCCTACATGACACTCTACCTTTACTATCCTGCCGCAGCCTTACTTGGCAATAAAAGCGACATGATGATGCGGCAAAACATCATTTTTCATCAAATGCTGACTGTTAGCTGTTGGCTTGTGTTCTGTATATTCATGCTCGCGCCGGTAAAAATCGACCTTAGAGGTTCGATTGATGATACAATGAATGCCGAATCACTCTGGCACTCTTTCTATGTGTTCATGCATTCAATTGATACCCCATGGAACGCTTGGCCTTCATTACACATCGTTCAAAGCACGCAAGTGGTATTAGTGATGCGTTACTGGTACCCTTCCGAAACTCGTCGAATTCAGATTATGCAAGGATGCCTTTTGTTTGCTTGGTTCATGCTTGTTCTTTCGACTATGTTCACCAAACAACATTACCTCTGGGATGTTATAACCGGACTCCTTTATGCCATTGTGACATGGCGATATTGGATGAAA
>CAXRJY010000088.1:0-8999 GCA_964230915.1 Candidatus Poseidoniaceae archaeon
TGCCCTCTGTCACATGCGTCCATCGTCTGGTTCTGTCCAAACAGTAATTCTCCACTACCGATTGCGGTCTTCAATTCTCTTTGTAACTCCATTATATTGCCCCCATACTCCACTATTGTTTCTCATAAGGTTGGAATTCAAGCATCCTCAGGGATGTAATACAATTCAACACTGCCAGTTCCCAACGAAATTGGTTGCCCAACAATGACGTTCTCTGCAACACCGGTCAGGCGGTCTCGCTCACCGATGATACCTGCCTTGAGCAAGTGATTAACTGTGACCTCGAATGCAGCACGAGCCAGAATACTGTGCTTGTTTCCGCTGACTCCGTGCCTACCAATGGCTCGAACTGCACCTTCACTCGTCATCACATCAGCAACCATCAACAGGTGTCGTACATCGACTTCCAGTCGAGCGCCCTCAAGGGTTGCTTTGAGTTCATTGATGATGGATTGGCGTGCAGCCTCAATCCCAAGATAGTTGTAAATCTCAATGATATTATTGGTGTATGTGCGAGAGCGGTCAATAGACTCAAGGTCGCTGACACGGGATAGATTACTGCCAATTGTAGAAAGGTAGTATTCACCAGTTTGGTCATCCTTCTGAACATTAGCCCTCTCGATATTGGGGATTCCCTTGAGGCGTAGATCCTTGACCTTGTCCTCAAGTTGCAGAAGTTCGGTATATGACGGTGGGTTTTCATTCAAATCAGCGAGGTCTTCTTCCCTCTGCACTCCTGGAATGATTGTCAGCACCTTGGGCTTCTTCTCCTTGTCAGCAAGTATGTGCAAGCGAAGAGCACGTTGCAATTTATCCTTCACTTCATTTGGAGTCATTTTCTTCTGCCTCAAGTTTCCAGGCTTGAGTTTGAGAATCAACTTCCTCTGAGCAACATCGGTCTCGATGTCTGCGATATTCTTGGTCAATGTAATCTCGATACCCGCCGCCAACTTTCTGCATTCATCGGCGTCATCCTTCTTGTCATCGTTAAGACGAATGGTCATGGTAGGAGTATCTGGCACCTTGCGAGCATCAACGATTTCAATGACGCGTGGAAGACCTTGAGTGACGTTTACCGTAGCAACACCAGCATAGTGGAAAGTACGCATGGTCATCTGTGTTCCAGGCTCACCAATAGACTGAGCTGTAGTGATTCCTGCTGCTTCAAAAGGATCGATTCGAGCCTGAATAAAGGCTCCTCTCGATTGTTCGATGATGTCCTTCGCTTGCTTAGCAGTCAGTTTCTTACGACCTCTTGCCTTAACTGAATTAGTCAAGTCAGCAATAACTCTCGGCGAAAGCAAGAGTTCATCGAATCCTGCTTCAGCTTTCATCAATGCTTTGTGAATCGGGTCCTCTACGATATCATCGTAATTCAGTGTGACCTTCTTCTCAGCATCGTATTCCTCAAGTTCCTGAACAATCTTTGTTCTACGACGACGAGGTGCTGCACGACGACGAACGACAGTGGTTCCACCACCACCATCCGATGCATCGCTTCTACTACCTGTTGCACTGATGATGATTGTATGCAACTTAGTTCCAGTATCAGAATCGGTCTTACAGATTGCTGCAATCTCCTGAGCGGTCAAAATCTTGACATCGTCCCACTTACGGTCATCTGCCAACAAATGGGCATATTCTTCAGGCACCTGCATATCCATCAGTTTCTTCTTCGTTGCACTCTTAACTACCATCACTCATCACCTCCAGATTTGATATCCTTGCTAGTGGTTCCTAGAACCTTGTCGACAATCACGTCGGTATTGACTGGGGAGCCATGCACGCTTCGAGATGGATCGATTCCATCCTCACCATATTCGAACTGAATGATTCGGTCAGCAGTGTTGCGTACAGAGAGTTTCTCATCCTTGAATACCTTGAGGTCGTCCATCGCATTGATTAATCGACGCTGCATGTATCCGGACTTGCTGGTTCTTACTGCAGTATCGACCAGAGACTCTCGTCCAGATACTGAAAGCATGAAGAACTCTGTAGGCTCAAGGCCACGCTTGAATGAGGAAGAGATGAATCCCTTCTCACGAGCACCCTTCAAACCTCTAGGGAAGTGAGGAAGAACTCGGTCCTTGTATCCACGCTCAAGGCGGGCACCACGAACTTTCGCTTGACCGATTGAACCGGCCATCATTGTCAGGTTATCCATAGAACCTCTTGCTCCAGATACTGCCATGTTGACCGCAGCGTTATCTGAACTGCTCTGCGTCAAGTGATTCTTTGCGATTTCACCGCTCTCAGCCTTTCCTTGATCGAGAATAACCATGATGTTCTCCTCCATGGTCTCTAGAGGTGTCCTACCTGGACGAGCCTCATATTTTCGCCCATCCTTACCAAAGGCCACCAATTCCTCATCGACCTTCTTTCGGGCATCGGAGTTGATCTTCTCAATCCTTTCCAACGCCTCAGGAGGTAAATCCTCATCATCGATTCCAGTTGTGAAACCAAGAGCAGTGCAAGCGCCAATAGTCAAGCGCGTCATATCATCAAGGAATTTTGCGCCCTCAGTTGGACCATTGGTTTGAACCACTGCATCCAACAATCTTCCATCTTCTGCACCCACGGCCCTCTTGTCCAATGTACCTGCAACGGTACTGGAGATAATGGTAACATCCTCATTCGATCTGCTACGGAATCGCAGTTGAATGTTCTCTGGGATTATCAAGCCAATCAGGTCATGTCCATTGAAGCCAAGAGTCCCATCATCCAACTTGATCTCCTTTGGCAAGGGACCAGTGTAATCGATTCGGCCAAGAATATCCATTCCAACAGACTTGCTTACCTTTGTTCCAGGACGTGTCAAGAGAAATGCACCAGAGATGTGGTCGTGGATTCCACCAATGACCGCACCACCATATCGTGGCGTCAAGATATGCTCCTGAACTCTCATCAGAATCTTAGCTTCAGCACGTGCTTCCTCTCCTTGAATGACGTGAAGGTTCATTTCATCGCCATCGAAATCAGCATTGTATGGAGTACATACTGCAAGATTGAACCTGAAGGTCTTTCCTTCCATGACTCTGATCTCGTGCACCATCATCGACATTCGATGCAGTGAAGGTTGACGATTGAATATCGAAACGTCTCCATCTATCAAGTGGCGCTCGACTATCATTCCTGGCTTGGGAATTCCATCAAGGTCCAAAGTAGCAAGACGGTCCTCTACACGGGTCCTGTAATCATTGATTTCAGGTGAGCCGCAATGAGGGCATGATACCTCGAGATGTTCTGGCTGTGGCTCATCAGGATTGGCCAACTCCCACTTCCATCTGTGATGTAGAACTGCTCGTGGGTCATCCTCAGCCAGTGGCTTATGATTGAGGTCTTCCCCACGAAGGTTAGCCAATGTTGCAGGCTCATCCACTTCATAGTATTCTTCCATCTGAGGCGCTCCTCCAACGACAGGGTCGTCAGTACGCCTACTCATCTTCCTGATGACAAGACCAGGCAGGAAATTCGGTGCAGGCATGACACTGTCCAAGTCGAATCGTAGGGTTGTCTCGGATTGACAATCAGGATTGTGGCATCTGAATCCAGCATTGATCAATTTGGAGCGATCATTGATTCTGACACGGCGACCATCTCCTCGTATCACATAGTTCACACCAGGGTGAACATTAGGACCTCGTAGAATCATCTGACGCATCTGTTCTCGATTCCTAGTAGTTACACGAATCGGCACAGTCAATTCCTTGGCGACCTGCTCTGGAACTCCAACCTCATTGATTCCAAGGTATGGGTCCGGAGATATTACTGAACGAGCACAGAAATTCACGCGCTTTCCTGAAAGGTTGCTTCGGAAGCGACCTTCCTTACCCTTGAGTCTCTGTGTCAGTGTCTTCAATGGGCGACCGGAACGGTGTCTGGCTGGTGGAATACCACTGGTCTGATTATCGAAATAGGTGGTGATGTGATATTGCAACAACTCCCACAGGTCCTCAACGATCAGTTGAGGAGCACCAGCGTCTCGATTCTCCTGTAGACGTTGATTGATTCTGAGAACGTCGACCAACTTGTGTGTCAAGTCATCTTCTGAACGGTCTCCACTGTCCAGTGTGATCGAAGGACGTACGGTGATTGGGGGCACTGGAAGAACACGCATGATGGTCCATTCAGGGCGATTAACCTTGTCCATACCTAGGAATATCAGGTCATCAACAGGTATTCGCTCAAGCCATTCACGAACATCTCGTGCATTCAATTTCTTCTCACTGGCCTTTGCACCACCTGCACCGCCGGCATCCATCTTTTCCTTGAATGTGGTCGGTTTATCGAGGATGATCTTACCCTGAGTCTCTTGACAGTGCATGCAAACCTTACGCTTGGTTCCTGAACATACCTTCTCAACATCCTTTACCAGTTTGGAAAATTCAGTTGAACCTAGACCGTGCTTCTGAATTGTGTCAAGGATACGGCTTCTATAGTAGTCCTGCTCAGATTTTTCCTCATCGCTAGGGTGAGTTCCTGCAGCTTCCTGCAACAATATTCGGTTGCATGAATTACAGGTTGATTTCAAGGAGCGCTTGATGAGATCCACGAAACCGATGTGGACCACTGGAAGTTCCAACTGAATGTGTCCGAAATGGCTTGGGCACTCGTCGTACTTGTTTCCACACGTATCACAACGAATACCTGGTTCAATGACACCCATCTTAGGGTCCATCAGACCCTGCCTGTATGCGTGTCCATCATCCTTGTAGGTATCAGCAGTCTTCACTTCTACCGCTGACATCTTTCGAATCTCATTAGGGTCCATCAAATTAAAGCGGATACTGGATATCCTCTTTGGAATCAAGGTTGTCTGATGTCTGCTCATCTTTGGTCCTCCAGTTCAAGTCTCATGGCTACTCCAAGTGATTTCATCTCATCCAGAAGTAGCTTGAATGCATACGAGGTTTGAACCTCATGCACCTCTGCACCCGGTCCATAAACCGGGCTGACATAGGTTCGTTTGCGCCAATCATACCAGGCGATATGACCTGATTCAGAACATACCAAGAGTTTCTCACCATCCGATTGATCGAGCAAACGGTCCTTGATGACCATTGAAACACCATGGGCAATCAGACAGTCTCTCTCCATCTCACCGAATCTCAGACCACCTTGTCGTGCACGTCCTTCAGTTGGTTGGCGTGTGAGAATCTGTACTCTTCCACGAGAACGAGCATGTATCTTACCAGACACCATGTGGTGCAGTTTCTGATAGTAGATCACACCTAGGAAGATATCAGCAGGATATTCTTCACCGGTCTCACCGTTGTACATTGATTCTCTTCCCGTGTGAGCATAACCATGTCGAATCAATCCCTCACGAAGACTCTCTTCTTTCTCACCACGGAATGCAGTACCGTTGATGTATCGTCCTTCCAAGGAGCCGACCTTGCCTCCAATCATCTCAAGAACGTGGGCAACAGTCATCCTGCTCGGAATAGCATGCGGATTGATGATGAGGTCAGGCACAACACCATCTCTGGTGAATGGCAGATCCTCAGGGTCTACCAAACGACCGATGACCCCTTTCTGACCGTGTCGTGATGCGAACTTATCTCCAACTTCAGGAATCTTGTGACTCCTCAAGGTGATACGGCACAAGCGTCCACTATCCAGAGATTCTGTGACATATACATTGTCGACGTATCCATATTCTCCATTGCGTACCAGCATTGAAGATTCACGGCGCTCTTGAGCCTGAAGGAAAGCGCCTGCACCAGTCTCCTCAAGGAAACGAGGTGGGCTGGTCTTCCCAACCAGTACATCTCCACTTCCAAGTTCAACCTCAGGCGTTGGAAGCCCATCATCTTCGAGATGTGAATACTCTTCAACAGGCTTCAATCCCTTGACTTCTTCCAGGCCTGAACCTGGAATCTCAATCTCTTCAACCTGACCACCTGGATATCGACGGCGTTCAGCATTGTATGTTCGAATGAATGTAGAACGGCCTAATGCTCTCTCAACACTCGCACGATTCATGATGACTGCGTCCTGCATGTTGTAACCATGTAGTGACATTACTGCAACCACGTAGTTCTGACCACCAGGTCTCTGTAGGAACTTTGTCGCTTCCATTGCATCGGTTCCAACTATGCTGCGCTGCGGGTAATGCAATACGTGCAATCGAGTATCTGGACGCAAGCGATAGTTGGCACTTGGCAATCCAAGACTCTGTTTCACCATGGCGGTTCCACCGGTTACACGTGGTGTTGAATTGTGTTCAGGGTATGGAATTAGACTTGCACAGACACCCATGATCAACTGAGGGTCAATCTCTACGTGAGTGTAGGTATCATCATACTCCAAAGGAACCTTGAATGTCTCAACAACAGTAGCGCCATTGGGCATCTTGACGGTTGCCTTCAACTTAGCATGCTTGACTCCTTCTTCACCCATGTTGGTCCATTCCACATTCTCATATGCCAACGGACGTCCAGCTATCTTCTTGCATGACTTGGGTGCTGTTGCTGGAAGTATGAATGGGCGTGGTGCGACTAGAAGGTCTTCTTCCTCTTCAGCGTCAACCCACTCTACGACTCCTTTGTTCAATAGATCCTTGAACAGCATCTCACCAGACTCCAGTTGTTTCAAGTCCTCGGCGGTAAGACGTGGTGCTCCATCATGAAGTATCAGCAATGGGCGTAGAATTCTTCCCTTGTCTGTATTGATGAAAATGTCCTTGTTCGTTATATCGTGTCTGATACTAACTTCAGGCCTGATCGAACCTCTACGACGAGCGTTCTTGAATTGCTTGACAAGATTCTTTCCACGCTTGTGAATTCCATAGATATCACCATTGACGTGAATTCTGTCTCCATCAGTCCAATCTTCTGGTTGGAATACATCCATCTCGTCAAGGCGGGCCCTGATATCTGCTTCATCGACCTGCTCTGAGATGTCAATCATCTGTGCAGCATTCTTTACCAGACCACAGTTCTGACCCTCAGGCGTCTCGTTTGGACACAGACGACCCCACTGAGTCGGGTGCAAATCACGTGCTTCGAAATGAGGTTGGCTACGAACCAGAGGGCTTGTCACCCTTCGCAAGTGGGATAGAGCCGCCAGATAGGTGGTTCGATCCAATAATTGGCTTACACCACTTCTTCCACCAACCCAGTTTCCTGTAGCAAGCGCATGGAGAATCTTTGAGGTCAAAACATCAGGCCTCAAACATGAGGTGATTTTCAGGTCTCGCTTACGGTTGTGGTGTCTCTCAAGTTGGTACTTGAGGTCGCGAGCCAACTGATTCATAGAGACACGGAACAGGTCTTCAAACAAATCGCCAGCCAATCTGACGCGCTTGTTTGCATAGTGGTCCTTGTCATTTGGAGGTTTGTCATCAAGCGCCATCTCGAGAACTTGACGGACAATTCTTCCAATGAAAATAGCCTTCTTCTTACGGTCTTCAGGAGCATCTCCCAAGTGTGGTAGAACCTCTCTGTCCAACAGTTGTTGCACTCTCGCTTCACGATATTCCTTCTGCTGACCTGCGGCGAACTTCTTCTCCAGCCATTGATGAGATTCCTCTACATTCTCAACTGCATATTCCTCATTGTCCTTCACTTCGTTGATATTTGCGACGATGTACTTGAAAGTCTGAGTTGGTCCAGCGATGGCTTGGAAAACATCCTGGTCCTTCTCGATTCCCAAAGCACGCATCAGTAATACGACTGGAATTGGTGTGGTTCCGGCAGTACTGATCTTTACCATCAGCATTCCATCACGGCGCTTTTCCACTGTAAGTGGTTTGCGAACACCCTCTTTCTGTGAGAAGATCTTGGCAACTTCTGTCTTCTTGGCATATCGCTTGTTGATTTCAATGGTCACTCTGT
This sequence comes from Candidatus Poseidoniaceae archaeon, assembly GCA_964230915.1. Taxonomy (GTDB): domain Archaea; phylum Thermoplasmatota; class Poseidoniia; order Poseidoniales; family Poseidoniaceae; genus UBA226. The sequence goes on from CAXRJY010000088.1 coordinate 7,839, forward strand.
TAGGTGCTAGGTCCTCCATAGAAATGAGCACTCTTTCTGTACCATTGATGATGAAATAGCCTCCTGGGTCAAGAGGGTCTTCTCCCTTCTTGCGCCAAAGGTCGTATGCCACCTTCTTGTCTTCCTCCGAGTGAGAGGGGTTCAGAACTCCGTCCTTGACTAAGTGATTTGGATGAAGATTGCATCTGGCTGAACGGGTCATGATAGGTAGGCTACCTACTTGGACACCCTTCTCCGGATTCTGTGGAACGCCGTTTCTATAGATTGTGAAGTCAATCATGACAGGAGACATATAGGTCAGCTTTCGTAGCCTGCACTCCATTGGAGTTGCATCGTGCTCACTACCATTTGCTTCACGGATAGTCGGCGTGCCTAACTGAATCTTCTTGAGACGCACATAGATGTCTTGATCGATGACGTCGAGTTTGATGATTCCACCTTGGCCATCATCAACCTCCTCATCTGTTCCAACGCGTATTGAACGTACAATCTTCTCCATCCTAGACTCTCTGGAGTCTGAGGTTGGAATACAATCGTCGTATGATGCTAGTTGATGATTTACGAGACTTCGCTCGCGAAAAAATGACTTGATTATCTCCTGCATGTTAATTCCCCCTAGTTCCCCTCCACGATGAGGCGATAAGCAACTGAAACTCCAGCAGACAGGCTTTGCCGGTCTACACGTATCACTCGATCAGCCAACCAACCCGCTGGAAGTGGAACATGCTCAGGATCGGCTGCAGACAGCAACATATCCTCCTTTTCTTTGGTTTCCTTGATGACCTGGATGACGGGGTCAGTAATCAGAATCTTTGGCAGTAGTTCCTTTGCAAGGCGTGGTTCTCCAGTCTCTTCGTCTTCGACGACAAGACCCCATGGCTCAAGCGCGGTTTCTTCGTCTTCTACTTCCACCAGCTCTTGATGAGGGACCATCTCATGATTCAATACATTGAACTTGGTCAATCCAAGTGGGAAATCATCCTCATCAACTGCCTTGGCATTGATAGTGATCTTCTTTGAGCGTCTCTTGCGACGAGTTGCTCCAACTTCTCTGATGACATCCATCAATGAGGAGAATTTGTCATCATCCTTGGAAAGTGAGACAACATTGGCTACTTCATCAATCGATAATTGCTTGATGTCAGCCATGTTCCTATCGGT
>CAXRJY010000089.1:0-3118 GCA_964230915.1 Candidatus Poseidoniaceae archaeon
TCAGACCAACTGAGATCCAACTCTCCAGCTCCAATCTCAAGTTCAGCATCAACCGTTGCTGGAGGATGTGCCCCCGAAGAAGATGAAAATTCAACCAGCGAAGTGAAAACATCTGCTTCAATTTGTGCCGAGACAACTTCAAGCATAGGTACGGAATGATTCGCCACCCTATGCAATGAATTCTCGAAACCATCACACCAAGTTGTTTGAGTATTCACAGGGTCCATCAGCCAAACCGAATCGACCACGAATTTGTAGCAGTACATGCCTTCTTCCAACTCCAAATCAACAGACCATACACCACTTTCCTGAATCATTGGGGTCTCAAGTTCCCAATCCCACTCACCCCTGAGAATGACCTCTGATGCGACACCTGAATATTCAAAAGTCGAAACCAAAGAACGTTGGCGAGAGAATGAAGTTTCAGCATCATCGGCAATCCCTACTGGAATTGATGTACACAGAAACAAGAGCAGTACCAATAATGCTCGTCTCTTCATCTAGACCACCTTTCAATCCGCAAACCATACCGCTGACGGGTCATTCAAGGAAATCTGCATCTTGCCTTCAGGCAATCCTTCTGACTCATCACCAGGACCATGCCAAAGCGCTTTGATTGAAATTCCTTCAACGTCAAGGTGGAAAATCGTCTCAGAGCCAAGTCTCTCAACTCCGGATAGGTTCGCTTCTACACCGCCATCTTCCATCACCCTGACATTCTCAGGCCTGATACCTAACGTGCCCTTACCTTTCGTATCAGAAAGATGGTCTGGTAATGAAATATCGAGAGAACCACTGGTGAAAACTCCTCCATCTGCAGTTCCTTCAATCAGATTCATTGGTGGAGTTCCGAGGAATGATGCAACAAATGGGTTCGCTGGCTTGTGATATGCCTCCAATGGAGGGCAGTGTTGCTGCAACACGCCATCCTTCATCACGGCGATTCGATCTGCCAATGTCATCGCCTCTATCTGATCATGTGTTACATAGATGGTTGTGGTTCCTAGTTCATCATGTAATCTACGAAGTTCGAGTCGCATCTGATTGCGTAGTTTTGCATCCAGATTCGACAATGGTTCATCCATCAGCAGTACCTTTGGGCGTCTTATCAAAGCCCTTCCAAGTGCAACACGTTGCCTTTGTCCACCCGACAGATCTCTCGGTCTCTTCTCAAGAATATCATCGATTCCAAGCATTGTCGAAGTTTCCTTCACCATCTTCTTCAATTCTTCAGAATCTGGACGTTCGGCCTTCGGTTTCATTCTCAACCCAAAGGTGAGATTATCCTCCACTGACATATGGGGGTACAGTGCATAGGATTGGAAGACCATGCCCAGTCCTCGAGCCCGTGCTGGCAAATCATTGACCACGGCATCGCCAATACGAATCACGCCTTCAGAAATATCCTCAAGGCCTGCTAACATTCGTAGTGTAGTCGATTTACCGCAACCCGAGGGGCCAACAAGTACCAGAAATTCACCTTCATTTACAACCAAGTCAAGTTCTGTAACAGCCGTTGTTCCATCATCGTAGACCTTTCCAATACCCTCAAAACTCACTGCAGCCATGATTTCACCTCATTCATCATCATCCTTTTACTCCCCCCGAAGATAATCCTTGAATCAAGGATTTCTGGAACACGATGAAGAGGATGACCACTGGAATGGATACCAACAAGGACATGGCGGCGAAATCGCCCCATTTCTGAGCCTGTGTAATACTGAAGGCCAGACCAACCGGTAATGTGTACATGTCTGGACTTTGATTGAACATCAGAGCAAGAAGGAATTCGTTCCAGGCAGCAAGGAATGAGAACAATGCAGTCACTGCAATCGCCGGTAGTGAGAGAGGGAGTATTATCCTCCAGAAGATACCGAATTGCCCACATCCATCCAATGCGGCTGCTTCCTCAAGGTCCAGAGGAACTGTGTCGAACCAACCCTTCAACATCCATACACAGAATGGAAGTGCAGTCACCGAATATGCCAGTATCAATCCTAACCATGAATTGAGTAACCCTAATGACTTCATGACCATGAAATATGGCACTAGAATGATGACTCCTGGAAACATCTGAACCAACAGAAGGCTGAACATCATGACGCCATGGCCACTGAAGCGATGACGGGAAAATGCATATCCAGCAGGAATTGCAAGCAGCAATCCTAGCAGTGTGGTTCCGATCGAGATGATGATGGAATTTGAGACCCAGGTCCAGAAATCATCCTTCTCCAAGACTGAACTGAAATGTGTCAGAGTCCATGCAGATAGGTCCAGACTACCGGAGGCTGTTTGACCAGGAGACAGTGAGACGTCAATTATCCATAGAATAGGTACCATGACTATGAAGACGAAGTGCAATAACAGGGCATGGGTGAAAATTCCGGCCCAACGTGGACGCAGTATCCGGTTTCTTGCCAAACCACGTTCAGCACCCTCCACTCCCAATCGACCATTCAGCCACTTTGAAACATGGCTGGATGAAAGACTCCACAAGCCATATCCTCCACTGCATATCAATATCACAGAATACCAGATATCGATCATTGCAACACCTCTCAAGGTTGCTTGATAGAGGAACAATGAGCCGAGCAACATTATCAGAGCAGAAGACAGCATCATGAAATCCCTGTTCTCTCTACTTAGGGCCTTGAACGACAGGAGACCAGATATCATTCCCAGCAATACCAACAATTCTCCATTTTCTCTCAAAGAAACCACCCAAAGAACTGGGATGCTGCACAATACGACAAGAAGTGCTGCTTTCTGCAAAACCTCCAGTTCGAACGGTGAATACCACCTACTTGCCAAATCGTCACTCATGTTGCGGCCTCCGTTGCTTTACCACCTTTCACCAGAGACCAACTGAAAGCCATCAACATGAGAAATATGACAACAGACCATGCAGCAGCAAGACCCAATGCTCCATCCTCATAGACGAGGTCGAAAACATAGGTGATGAGAATATCAGTTCCTCCAGGGCCAGACCACAGATTCGGGCCTCCTGAAGTCAAGAGATAGATGACATTGAACATATTGAAAGTCCAGATGAAGCCCATCAAAGCCAATGGCATGACGGTAGGTTTGAGCAATGGTAGAGTAATATGACGCAATCTTC
>CAXRJY010000090.1:0-4126 GCA_964230915.1 Candidatus Poseidoniaceae archaeon
CGGGCTAATTCTCTCTTGTCCCAACCCTTTTTTTCACGCCCTTCTCTGATGACCTTGGAAAAATCATCTCGTAATTCCTTACTGCCCCTGTGCATTATGTCTCTGCCAGCCTTTCCTAGGCCCGAATATCCACCATGGGATGAGCCTGACGGAGTGCTTGATTGAGTAGGTGGTCTGATTGGTGCTACAGTTTGCAACCCCATCGCATCGATACACCTGGTACATGCTTCAACGGTTGCGCGCCCCATCTTTACACTGCGCAACGCGGTCTTCTCCGCTCCACATAATTCACAATTTGACATTGCAACCACTATCGGGGTTGATGCTGATACAAATGAACCCTGTGACTGCACATTTTCGAGCGTAGGGTTTGATTACTTTGAATAACGGTTGACCGGCACAGGTAGTTGTATGTCATCCGATGTTGAGGCTTTCAAGCGGGGTTCGGAGAGTGATGATAATCGCTCAGATGAAGATATCACACAATTGGAAAAGGATTACAGAATCCTTCACGATCAAGCTCAGAAATTGATTACTGAAAGAGTATCTTTGGAGAGCGACATCAACAAGCTGAAGAAGCGTACTGCGAGACTCGATGAGGAAATCCGATTGCTCAAGAGCCCGCCATTGATTATCGGCCATATCCAAGACCTTCTCAGTGAAGATTCTGCAATTGTACGCTCATCCAATGGGACAGTATTCCAAGTCGCAGTCAACAAGAGATTGCTACCAGAGGATTTGAAACCCGGAACTAGAGTTGCACTCAATCAAGATACTCTAGCAGTCACCGACCTTCTTCACGATGCATGGGACCCACTGGTCAGTGGAGCAGAGATGATCGAACGACCTGAGATATCCTACGGCGAAATTGGCGGCCTCGATGAAGAGGTACTGAAATTGCGTGAGGCGATTGAGCTACCTCTAGAGAAGCCAGAGTTATTCCGAGACGTTGGGATTGAGCCACCGAAGGGCGTTCTTCTGGTAGGTCCTCCAGGTTGTGGAAAGACCATGATTGCTAAAGCCGTAGCAGCACAGACTGAGGCCACTTTCATTAGAATGGTGGGCAGCGAATTGGCGCAGAAATATATTGGTGAAGGTGGAAGGATGGTGCGCGAACTGTTCTCCTTGGCAAGGGAAAAGAGCCCTGCGATAATTTTCCTTGATGAAATCGATGCCATCGGTGCCAAGAGACTCGATGCGGCTACCAGTGGAGATCGTGAAGTTCAGAGAACATTGATGCAACTACTCGCTGAACTCGATGGATTTGATGCGCTGGAATCCGTAAAAATCATCGCCGCAACCAATCGTCCAGACATTCTGGACGATGCATTGTTGAGGCCAGGAAGGTTCGATAGAATCATTGAGATTCCACTTCCTGAAGATGCTGCAAGGAAATCCATTCTGTCAATCCATGTGGATCGTATGGCTACCTCCAGAATCTCAATGGCTCGACTCGTTGAACAGACCAAAGGATTCAGTGGTGCTGATCTCAAGGCGACCTGTGTTGAAGCTGGGATGACTGCAATCCGCGATGGGAGGTCAAAGGTTTCTCAGAAAGATTTCCAGATTGCTGTACAGACAGTGATCAAGAAGCGAGACAGTAATTCAGACTTGTCTGCTGCTTCCGAATTATATGTTTGAGCCCATTGTTCAACGTACTGTTGAACCGTTTGCTATTTCTCCATCAATGGTAATCAATCGAACCCCGCCGGCTCCATCATCAGCTGCAAGCATCATGCCTTCTGACATTATTCCTCTGAGTTTGCGTGGTTTTAGATTGGCCACGAAAACCACTCGCATACCCTCCATCTGTGATGCTTCATAGTATTCCTTCAACCCGGCGCACACAGTACGGCCTTCTGAGGTCCCATCATCAATATTGACTACCATGAGTTTGTCAGCATTGGGATGCTCATCCACTGAAGTTATTGTTCCAGTTCTCAATTCAACCTGCATGAATGTCTCAAAATCAAGCCATGTTGTTCCTTCGGGTGCTTCTGTCATATTATTGTCCTCCAAGTTCTTGTTTTTCTTTCCGCCTTTAATGCCATGTCCTAGTTCTTCTGAGGTGGAATCGGCATCTTCAGCAAATGATTGTTCTTCAGCCAGTATCTGCTCAAGGTCGAGTTTCTGGAACAATGGTTCTGGTGAAGTATTGTTCCATCTCAATTCAACATTCCAATCGATTGCAGAATCCCATTCTTTCTCACTGACCTCTCCTTGCTCTCCAATCGATTCCCAAATCCTTTGAGCGCTGAATGGGATGAATGGTTGACTGACAATGGACAATAATCTAGAAAGTCTCCACGAAAAGGCAAGAGCCGCAAGTGCTTCTTCTGCACCCTCATCGTTATGATTCTGTGTTTTGAGGTATTTCCACGGAGCTGCATTCTGTAATAGTTGGTTTCCTAATTGTGCGATATTCATCACACCGCGTAATGCTTCTTTGTATCGATGCTTGTCTAGACTTTCAGCAACTTTGTGAAACAATTCGATACTTTTCTCCTTCAATACATCAACCGTTGAATGCTGATCGAATGGTCCAAGTGGATTGTTTTCCGTTCCATCAATATCTAGGCGGTGAGCAAGAGTCAGTACGCGGTGAACGAAGTTCCCATGGCAGCCGATTAATTCGGAGTTGATCTTCTCAACAAAATCGGGCCAATTGAAATCAGTATCATGATTTTCAGGCATATTGATTCCAAGATAATATCTGAGGGTATCGGGGTCAAAGCGTTCCAAGAATGAAGGTAGCCATACGGCATGCTTTCGGCTCTTGGAGAATTGCCCTCCTGCCAGCATCAGGTATTCCATGGCAGGTACATTATCTTCGAGATGCAGTTCTCCTGCTGCTGGTAACACAATTTCATCAGCGCTACTCAGGCCCTTAGCAGCGTGGTTCAATCCCATTATCAAGGCTGGCCAGATTACAGTATGGAACGGAATATTGTCCTTGCCGAGGAAGTATAGATGTCGAGGCTTTACTCCATCTTCAGAAATACGCCACCATTTTTCCCATGAGGATGATTCCTCCGAGAATCTGTCAGACCAGATCTTGGCACATGATAGATAGCCCTGAACTGCTTCGAACCAAACATAGACACATTTTCCTTCCCATTCATCTCCCTCTAGAGGAATGGATATTCCCCAATCAAGATCCCTTGTGATCGCACGTGGCCTGAGACCCATATCCAACCATTGCTTTGTCATCGCTCTGACATTAGGCTTCCAGTAAGGCATTCGTTCAGCAGCATGTTCGGCCAGACAATTCTGAAATAAATCCAATCTGTAGAATAGGTGGTCAGTATCTCTGATTTCGATATCTGCATCAGGATTCATCTTGGAACGTGGATTCAATAATTCATGGGCTTCATACGTCGTTCCACAGGAATCGCATTGATCTCCCCGCGCTCCCCCTTCACCGCATTCAGGGCAATCGCCTTCCACATACCTGTCTGGAAGAAAACGACCTCCCCCATCAGCACGTTGTTCGTAGTATTGCTGCATAGTCTTCCTTTCAAACAATCCTGCTTCAAGAAGGGAGGTGAAATTTTCTTGGACGATGTCTTTGTGCATTGAGTCACTTGTTCTATTGAACAGTGCGCCTCCGAATTCTTCTCCTCGCTGATCAATGTTCGGCTGCCACATACACCCTAGGGCAAGTAGTGCCTCAGTATTGATGGCATGAAATTCATCAACGATTTCCTGAGGAGAGACCCCTTTTTGTTCAGCACTCACTGTAATGGGAGTTCCATGCTCATCAGAACCACTTACCATCAATACACGGTTACCTTTCGCCCTCTCGTATCTGAATTGAATATCAGGAGGCAGGTAACATCCAGCAACATGGCCGAGATGCAGCGGCCCATTGGCATAAGGCCATGCAACGCAAATCAGCACATGTTCATCAGCCATCAGACCACCGATAACGCTGCCACAATGCATCATGATATGGTGATTTCCTAATCGACAACCCCTAATAACTAGAATCTCCACAGTGTGTTGTCGCCTCAGCACAGGAGGGCGCCCCCAACAATGGTTTCCACCCTACTCATATTGTATGCTGGCCTCGCCCTTGTGGTCTCGTTTCTATGCAGTCTGCTTGAGAGCGTTTTGCTGAGCATTT
>CAXRJY010000091.1:0-4691 GCA_964230915.1 Candidatus Poseidoniaceae archaeon
GGATCAATGTGACAGACTCATCAATGTCTTGGGTGAAGACCACAAGTTACAATCCAAGCAGGTTTCTATTGCATTGGAGGAGGTTGGTCTCAAAGCCCCCGAGGTCGTATTCTATGCATTCATCAAACTCCCAGAAGGAAAGATGTCGACGCGTAAAGCGAATGTTGTCTTCATGGACGATTTACTCGATGAAGCAGATGCGCGTGCATTGGAGGCTGTCAGAGAATTGCGTGGAAGCGAACTCGATGAAGAACGTATGCAGGAGATTGCCACCGCAGTAGCAAGTAGCGCCGTACGATTCAATATCATCAATGTCGCTCCTGAGAAAGGTTTCACCTTCCGCTGGGAGGATGCTCTCAATTTCGAGGGTGATTCCGCCCCCTTCCTGATGTATTCACACACTCGAGCATGCGCGATTAGGCGTAGAATTGGAGATGAGGGCCATGACATCTCTACTCTCATTGAAAACGGCTTGAAGGATCAGGTGTGGACAGATTTGCCAGAGTCTGGTTCTCTTGTCTCATTGCTCAGAGCACTTGGAAGACATCATGATGTAATCGCCAGCGCAGTCAATTCTCATCGCCCTCATCTGTTCGCTGGACATTTGTTGCATCTTGCTTCTTCTTTCAATGGATTCTACAGAGACCATCCAGTATTGAAGGATGGCCAGATCAATCTCCTGAATCTGTTGTTATGCGAGGTCACTAGAAGATATCTAGCAGCAGGATGCGAGGCTTTAGGTATCGTTCCTATAGAAGAGATGTGAGTCATTCTTCTTCACTGATGCTGGTTCCCAAAGCATCTCCCAATGAGGCAAGTCCCTCTTTGCGCATCAGTCTCTCCATGCGCGTTTTTGCATCCTCCATCGCCGCCGTTATAACTTCATCATCAGGGTCTCCGCCAGCCGCCCGCATCTCTGCTTTCTTCTTGCGAAACTCGATCATTGCTTGTTTGATAGAACGAGATTGGTGCAACCATCGGATAGTTGGTACTCCAATGTCAATAACGTCCTCCTCGTGGATGTTATCCTCCATCCATGCTCCACAGGCAGTGCCATAACATCGTGCACTGAAACTATCCAGATCAATCCAGAATGTCGGGCGTTCACACATGGGGCATACTTGGCACGACCATTTGGCAAGCAGAGTCAAACCATCATGTCCAATCAGGTCGATTTCCCACTTTGCAAGATTTGCAGAGATGATCTTGCCCCTCCATGAGTGCTTGAAGTAATCCTTCAGTACATTCATGGCGATGCTTTCACTTGAGAACACCCCAAGTCCAATGACGTTACCGCCTTCTTCTTCGACGGTTGGCACGAATACTTCCCCAACCACGGGCTCTTCCATGTCTCGTGTGTAGCATTGGGGGAGAATTAACTTCCCCCTCTCATCTCAACGTTGCCACAGTTTCTCAACAACGGCAAGACCGCCCGTATGAGGAAGGGGGGCCTCAGGTTTTTCGATACGTACCTTCAGTGAGGAAATCCGAATATCGGCATTAGCCATATCGACCAGCCTTGCGGCCAATTCCTCAAGCAAGTGTGCTGCTGGCATCTTGAGAAATGCTTCATCTATCCATTCCTGCAACATCCCATAGTCGAGAGTCTTATCCAAATCTTGGCCGCGCACATCATCCTTCAGAGTCGCCCATATGGACACTACGAATGTCTGCTCTTTTTCACGTTCCCAATCGAATGCCCCATGTGCAGCCTTCAGACTGTAAGCCTCCAGTCCAACAGTGATAGTCATTCAATCACTCATCACGAGAGTGCACCCATATCAGATGGAATCCGAATTGGGTACGGACCGGTTCGCTGCAGGTTCCGATATCTGTTGACCAGACCGCTTTCTCGAAAGCCGGAACCATCTGTCCAGACTTGAATGAACCCAAGTCACCGCCCTTGCGGGAACTTGGACACTTGCTGACCTTGGTAGCATAGCGCTGGAATTCCTTGAGAGAGGTTATGTTTCTCATAATATTCTGTGCCTCTCCCTTGGAAGGGAGAAGAATGTGGCTGGCGTGAGCTTTCTTTGCCATGTACCTGCGTCGCAGCACATATCCTTGAATGCTGCGTTGTTCACACATCAGCAAGGAAACGTAGGTAGGTGCCGTAAATGGTACCAGATACTGATAGGCTCTCCTCATTGAATCTGTCCATGGTATCAGCGTATGTGTGGTATTCCCATGAGCCACTTCCGTAGCATACTACTGCTCTTCCATTCTCTCCTTCTCCCAGATTATAGACGAATGGCCCATGGTCGGAATTGAATGGCATTCCATTCGCCTCGCCTTTTGGACCGTCGAGCAGATTGAAGTTGATGGTATACTTGGAAGCCACTGATGCTCGTTCCTTCTGGTATTTTTCGGCTATCGCTTTCACATGGTCGAGGTCTTCCTTGTTATTGCTGAACAGTGAAACACTGTTTCCTCTTTCCTCAAGATCCTTGTCGACATGATTCATGTCAAGATTGATGTATAGACGTAGATGTTCTCGCAATTGGTCCTTGTGTGCTTCTACCCATGCGCTTGAACCCCACAATCCTTCCTCTTCGCCGCCCCAAGTACAGAACATCATCGTGTACTGGGGTTTCTTGTTGTCAGTCATCAGTTCGCTGAATACCGTTGCTAGTTCCATCACTGAGGCAGTACCTGAGGTGTCATCTATTGCTCCAGGTCCGTGGTAGACCGTATCATGGTGCCCACCAACAATCAGAAGGTCATCGGTTACGCCTTGCCATTTTCCACATGGGACCCTGACATCCAGTTCTCCGGTGTTCTGGACATTGGTGCTGATTGAAACCAATCCAGATTCATTGTTCACAGCATCGATGATCTCGTACCCGACTTCGCTTGAGACCATGACGAATGGAATATCATCAGGCATCGACCCTCCATTGGCTTCGACCACTGCATCGACATTGATTCCCTTGAAGATGGGGACGCAGTTGTTTGCTTCGACATTACCACAGTTGAATTCAATATTCACAACAATCAGTGCTGCAAGGTCATGTTGTGCGGCAAGACTGTAGATCTGAGTGTTTCCAGATACTCCGCCATTGCCCCAGAATACCAGGCCGATGTTATCGGTTGCTGAGCCCCATGCTTGCTCCTCGCTGCCATCTCCCAGGTCGATTACGTCAGCCTGTCCGAAGTTGATGTTACGCGTACCTGAGAAACCTTGGATGACCACTTGAGTACGATGTTCGTAATCGGTTACATCTCTGCCAGTATCAAAAGGACTGCATGGCTGGATGAAGGGCGTGCCACCAGGAATGCAGAGTTGTAAGGTAGGTGCACTGACTATCGAGAACATAGGGACGCTGAAATTCTCCAGAGTCGCCTCGTACCCCAATGAATCGAAAGTATCGCGGATGTATTGAGCAGCATTCAATTCCTCTTGACTTCCTGACATCCTACCCTCCCATTGAGAATGTCCGTATCCGATGAGTTCCTGAGCATATCCTCTTGCTCTGGTTGAATCAAATTCTATCAGATCTGGATATTCAACTTCATCTTCCAATAATGCTGAAACCAGTTGATAGCCAGCATATCCGAGTGAACCGGAGATGAGGATTCCAACGACTATCAATGCCGGTAACGGTAATGCAATAGTCTTCTCATAGCCACGACGCCATGGCGAAGCAGTGGCTATTGAATCAATTTCAGCATCAAGAACGAATTGGTCAAGGATAATGTCCTTTGGACCACTTTCCTGCAATCTTGCCAACAGTTCTGCTTTCCGTCCAGAAACAGGTAAGCCGCGCTCCTGTAATTGTTGCTTCAGTTGCGCGACATTCATCGCATCAAACTCGCCCATCAGTAACTGGCAGGCATCCGTGAGCCTTCAAACGATGGGTCATCAGTTTAACTCGTCTCCACTCCAACGAGAGCCAAGAGAATGTTCGATATCGAGATGGTCAAGAATGCGTGCAACGATGAAGTCAACCATGTCTTCAAGGTTTTCAGGATGACTATAGAACGCTGGACTTGCAGGCAATACGACGACTCCATAAGTTGAGAGCCTAGTCATCATCTCAAGGTGTACAGTCGCATATGGAGTCTCTCTTGGAATAATGATCAACGGCCTCCTTTCTTTCATTGCCACCACGGCAGAACGAGTTACAAGGTTATCTGAGATTCCATTTGCGATTTTTCCAATAGTAGTGCCAGAACAAGGACATATGATGACCCCATCTATCTTTGCTGAACCACTGGCTGAGCGTGCTGCAATGTCCGAGTTGTTTTCCAGGTGAGCGCCTGTTCTTATTGCCAATTCTTCTGGCGTAGTATTGCATTCATGTCTTAGGGTCAGGATTCCGGCATCGCTGACCACCAAACGTACTTCGTGTCCATTTGAGGTCAGAAACTCAGTCAATCTACATCCATAAATTGCGCCTGAAGCACCGGTAATCCCAACAACATATTCACCCATGTTAATCATCCCGAGATTGCCCTGACCTTGATAGAACTCTATCAAGGGCCTTCACATCATCTTTGAAAACCTTCGGCTCCTTGGACCAAGCAACTCTGATCCATGTTGAGAGGTCCTTGTGAAACATACATCCAGGTACTACTAGGACTCCTTCTTCGGCAGCGATTCCATCGACTATATCGATTGCATTACAGCCAATGTCGAAAGCCCCGAAGACCCCGAATGGAGGCGCCTCCCATTCGATACCGTGTTTTTC
>CAXRJY010000092.1:0-24529 GCA_964230915.1 Candidatus Poseidoniaceae archaeon
GAATGACATCACAATGGTCAATGAACTGCTTTCCCGCCGAGGTGCAGCAATCAGTGGAAACAGTCATTGGATTCAATCACAACTATCTCACATCTATGCCCTCAAACATGACCCTGAACTAGGCAATGGAGAGCCTGCGCCTCGGAAAAATGGTTTGTGTGGAGGAGCCACGGTTCTGATGCATGTGGTCGATATTGATGACTGGCCAGAAGAAGAAGATGATGAGCATGTTTCCTTACCATCCGTTAGCCAAGAATATGTGACTACGGTTGGACGAATCTCTCATGTCAAAGGAACTTGGGAGACTCTGCAGTCTCTGGAAGGAACTGGATTAGGACTGGTTCAGATAGGGGGTGGAGATGAGAAGGACAAGAAACTCCTGCAAGCAGAGGCGAAAAGATTGGGAGTTACATTGCAATGCATGCCACGTCTTGGATTACCACAACTCCGGAAACTTGTGCGCGGTGCTGTTGCAATGGTATCACATGCGCATGGAGAACCATTTGGCCTAACTCCACTTGAAGCGATGTTGGTTGGAACACCAGCCATATTCGTTGACGAGGGTGGTTTCCATTATACGATGAATGATGCCAACTCAGGAATGCTGATTCCACGCGGTGATGATGAAGCATGGAAGGATGCCTACAACAAGGCAAAGGACCCTGAAATCAGGAGTGAATGGGCAAAGAACGGACGCTCTCATGTAGAACAAGGCTTCTCGCTCAAAGTTCAAGCGGATGCTTTGCAAAAATTGCTCGAAGATTGTATGAAACATGCCTGAATGAATCTCAGGAGAGGTCATGAACTAATCGCTCTTGCACGGCTGCATGGATGATGAGAGATTATCCAATATGGCTCAAAGTATGGAGCGTAGTCGTATTCTTTCCATTGCCGCCAGTGTTCGAAAGTTGATTGCTGAAGGAAAAGAAGTAGCACCATTCACAGTTGGTGATTTCTCCCCGCAACATTTCGAAGTGCCGGAAAAATTCGTTGAACTGGCTCATCAAGCACTAGATGATGGACAGACCAACTACCCTCCCGCAGCAGGAATACCAGAACTAAGGTCTGCTCTCGCTGAATGGATGAAGCAACGATATGATCTTGATGTGGGGGCAGAAGGAATCATTGTCGGTTCCGGTGCCAGGCCTGTCCTGTATGCCTCGTTCAGATTATTTCTTGAGCCAAAAGATGGGTTCGCATATGGTGTTCCCGCATGGAACAACCATTACTACGTACATCTGAATGATTCTGTAGGCATTCCATTGGAAGCGAATGCGGATTCACGTTTTCTGCCTACTGCGGAACAAGTGAAAAATGAGATTCATCGAATACGCGTACTGATTCTGAATTCACCACTGAATCCTACTGGGACTTGTTTCACAGCAGAGGAACTTGGAGCAATCTGTGACGTAATTCTCAATGAAAACACAGCACGGCAGAAAGATGGAAGAAAGCCGGTCATGTTGGTGTATGACCAGGTATATGCCACGATGACAGCACCAGGTATCAATCATGTTCATCCGGTACAAGTCAGACCTGAGATGTTTGACTACACTGTAACTCTTGATGCAATATCAAAATCATTGACTGGAACAGGATTGCGACTTGGATGGATGGCAATACCTCCCTCTTTGGCAGCCCCGGTGGTCGCACTCATTGGACACATGGGGGCGTGGCCAGCAAGACCGATTCAGAAAGCGGTTGCAGGGTTGTTTGAGGATCATGATGAACTCGATTCCTATTTCTCCGACTTGGATGAAAAGATTCACCAACGTATGGATATTCTACAACGGAGGTTGTCCGAGATGCGCCCCCTTGTTGATTTCGTCGAGCCGCAAGGAGGCATCTATCTCAGTACTAGATTCAACCTTTTCGAGAAGATTGGGGCAGCATCGAATGAAGATATCAGGCTGTGGCTATTGAATGAAGTTGGCATCGCAGTCGTTCCATTCCAAGCCTTCGGGCTTGAGGAAGACAGTGGTTGGTTCAGAATCTCAGTCGGTGCTGTCGGATGTGATGATATCGAGGCCGCAATGGACCGATTGGAAGCAGTTCTCAAACGCTGACTTTTGGTCTACTCGAGCCACATTCCGGACAGAGTAACATCTCTTCCTCGGAATATGTGAAACCGCAGGCAGGACAGTCATCGACCAATCGCAGAACCGTATCAACTTCCTCCAATGCAGAAGTGTCAACATTGACAAGAGCAAGTTTACCAGCCTTCAATTCCTCTACTCTGTAAGTACCGCTGCCACCCATCTGAAGAACGATGTCTGGAGGTAGGTTCAATGTTCCCAATTCATCCATGAAAATATCTCGTTCCCCTGATTCCAGATTAGATAGATCAACATCGCCGCCTCGCTGAGCAACGAATCTTCCATCTCTCAATTCAAGAAGTCTATCAGCGAAATCAGCAACTTCTCTACTGTGAGTGACTATCAAGAAAGCAACATCCTTGTTTTTGTGCAATTCCTTGAAGATATCCAATACCTGCACGCTAGTGACTGGATCCAGGGCGCCAGTTGGCTCGTCTGCAAGTATCAATTTGGGTTCAGTGATGAGTGCTCTGGCAATCGCTACTCTCTGTTGCTCCCCACCACTCAACATTGCAGGACGGGCTTTTGCCCTGTGTTCCATGGATAGATCCTTCAACATCTCCCAAGCTTTCGCTTTAGCGATGCGCGGAGCCACGCCTTGATGTCTGAGGGGCTGAGCAACATTATCCACTGCTGAAAGATTGGGCAGTAAGTTTCCTTCTTGAAAAATGAATGAAACAGTACGTTGCCTCAACTCCACCAATTCTTTTCCAGTCAATCTGGTCATGTTGTTTCCTGCCAATGACACGAAACCAGAAGATGGCTTCATCAGCCCTCCAAGACACTTCAACAAGGTGGATTTTCCAGAACCTGAAGGGCCTACCACAGCAACTGCTTCGCCTTTCTTAACTCTACAATGCAATCCACGAAGAGCGACAACATTGCCATCTTCAGCCTTTGATTCATAGATGTGATAGAGGTAATCCGCAACCAAGATGTTTTCTTCAGCCATCTTTACTCCCCCTTCAAGACCATGGAAAGGTCCGCCTTCAACGCCCTTCGAGTAGTGAAGAACAAGGCTACAACAACGACCAGCATCACGGTACCATTGATCAACAATAATTCCCACCATGGCCATATCAAATCACGATTTATCGGAGTGCTGGTGCCTCCGAATATCTGGAAGATGAATCCAAACACGGCAAAGAATCCATTGAATGCTCTTGAGATTCCCACACCAAGAATGACCCCTAGTACCATACTTACCAGAACGATTGAAAGAATCTCAAACAATGTCAACCTGATGACTTGGTTCGGACTTGCTCCAATGGCTTGCAATATTGCCAGATCCTTCTTCTTCTGACTCAAAACCAATGACAAAAAGACAAACGCAGAGGCGATGGAGGCCAACGAGGCAACGACGAACTGTAGACTGAGCAATCCAGGCGTTCCAAATATCAAACCGCCATTTCGTTCTACATCTCGATGGGTGCTGGACCAATCGATCACACTGGAGACTCTGGTGTCTGCTTCTAGAGCCGCCCGTATCAATCGCAGGGTATTCCCGTCATTTTCATCAGCAAGACTTCCAAGATTGATGAACCACTTAGTCTGATTCAATGATGTGGCTGCTTCTTCACCTACCAATTGCCTCCACGTCGCTTCTCCAATTATCAAGGCTTGAGTGGCTTCGGCCGAAGAAAGGCCAGGGACCCAGGTGTGAATGCCTGCATACTTCACTGTCGCATTTCGAGTAACGATGTCCAGTTCAAACTGCATTCCGCTTCCCATCTGCATTGCGATTTCAAGTGGTATGTCCAATTCCAAAGAACATCCCGATTCATTCGCGGGCTCACCAGATGGACAAATGGTTTCGTTGCTCTGGATTGTTGGAAACAGATTGCCAATACCCCATGCTCCGGTCAGATTAGCACCGGTCAGATTAGCACCTTGCATGAAATTCTCCATTGGATTCTCTGGATTCATGGCTAGAATGGCTGCTCCTGAGAGATTGGCACCGGAAAGATTGGCGCCACGCAGGTCGGTCAGAACAAGAACTGCACCAGATAGATTTGCTCCAGAAAGGTCAGCACCAGAGAAATTGGCCATGGTGAGATTGAACATCCCAAGGTCCCTCCCTGAAAAATCGTCATTGGAGAAATCCATGTGACTCATGTTGTTATCCGACTCCAACAAAGAGAACAGAAGCATGGGGTCTAGTTCCTCTTCTTCTGTATCGTTACTCATCACGATATTGATCTCATTGTACTCAAGCGTCAAAGCAAATTCTTCTTCTGCATCTCCCTGCCATTCACCTGAACCAGATCTCTCACGATTCTCCTTTGAATCTGGAGCGTCAATATCCCGCGAAACGTCTCGCCCTGAGGTAAAATAACCACTGGATATCGCATCTTGGAACTGTTGCAGATCATTGCCCGGTACTGCCTGCGAATCCCACATCAACACCTCATCATTGTTCTCCATCAAGACCCAAGTCAGATAATTCGTATCTTCGCCTTGTTCATTGGTCAACAACAACGGAACTGTGGTCAACATGGCTACATCTGCTGATTCACTCAAACCCACCGTTGTGAATGCGGTCGCCAAAGCATCTCGAGTCTCATTCTCAGTCAATGGTACATTGAATTGAACTTGAATGTCTGAACCGGTCTGCAAACTGGAAGTCCTCTCATCAACCAAGGTTCCTGTGAACCCTTGAACCGCTGCCAAGGTTACTATCGATAATGTCAGTAACATGATGACTGCAAGACGGTATATCGCCTCGGAAGAGCCTGATGTCGACAACCCTCTTCTGACATCCTTCAGCAATGGAGTACGGCCCAACAGAGTGCGCATGATGCGCGGACCTGATGCACCGACTCTAGCCAGAACCAATGCTCCTCCAATCCATAGCAGGAATGGGCCAAAAACGAGTACCATACCATCGATGAAGAAATTCTCCAGAAGACCATCAGGTCCTATCGGTCCCAATCCTTCCTCGTCCTCGATCCAACTCTCAATCATTGCAAGAATTCCAATTCCCAGCATCAACCAATGTAACCACCTTCGAGGCTCACGTTCTTTGACAACCTTGCGAACTCCTTCCTCGATTTCAAGGTCAAGATACTCTTTCGTTCGCGAACGGCCAAACAACAAGGCTAGACCGATGGTCAACATGGCAACTGACAACACCATGGTCAAGCTCAATGAAGGATCGACCTCAAAATCTCCAGTACGGAAAGACATGAAACCAACCGCATCAAGAACCAATGGAGTCAACCACATGGCCAGAAAATAACCTGCGAACCACCCAGCAAGAGAGATGACGAATATCTCCAGCAGCACCATCCTTTGCAAACCGAGTGCTGTCGCCCCCATCACTCGATTGATCGAAACTTCTCTTCGTCTCTGTTCCAGAGATAGAATCAGTCCATAGATCAACACTGAAATGGATAATATCACGATTGGAATCATGATTATGTAATCAAAGACTTGAATCAATCCCAGAAAGATGTTCAAGAAAATTATACTCCCACCGCTGATATCTGTATATACGACCTCAAGCTCTTCAGAGGTGTAATTCTTGTCGCTGATCTTCTCACCAAGATCGGTCAGCCAATCTGCTGCCTCGCTGGTTGAGGAAGTTGGCAATTGACTTCTATCCACGGCGATTCCAAGATAGCCATGATCATTGTCCATCAAGATGACCTTCTGGGAATCCGTCAACGCCGAATCGGAAATGAAGATGGGATTGAACAACAATGTAGGATTACCAGGTATCCATTCTTCGTAGATTCCGACTACAGTCATGTTCCTGATGGTCATCTCTTCTCTACAATACAGATATTCCATGGCGCTGGCTTGAATGGTTCCTGAACAATCTTCAATTTCTCCAGGAAGAGCAATCGATTCCGTGACATATGAAATGGTGATCTCATCTATCGTGTGATTCACTCTTGCTCCTGCTTGATTGGCCAATTGTGAAGGCAGAACGACTGCGTTCAACTCTACTGCATTTTCAGGAGTAGGCCAACTTCCGTAGAGAATCTGTTCTTCGTGTCTCTCTCTGAACTCTCCATCATACAACCCTGCTCCTGCAATCCTCACTATTCGATCCCCATTGATTGGGGGGCCACTTTCCAATGCCTCCGGATATGATAACGAAACATTCTCCCAATTTCCTTCGGGGCTTACCAAAGATTCGATGTTCAATGGTTGAGCGCGACCGAATTCTCTATCGAAGAAACCCGTCGTCCGAATACCCTGTCTTCCATATATCATGGCACAATCTGCAACCTCATCCATAGACATCAATTCATCGCATATTGAAGAGAACAGAACCGTATCATTGGTACGTCCAGAATTGTTCTCCCAAGGTTCAGCATCGAGATCGATCTTAGCATCGTATGGATCGTTTTCAAGAGAAGTCTGGAAAAATATCTGCGAAAGACCGATTCCGTAAGCGAAGACTGTGGTGATCACCAATGTCGCGAGGAATACGCCAGCGAAGACGGCAAGTCCTCTTTCCTTTCCCCGCCAGGCCGATAGGCCCGCCAACCTCATGCTGTCAGGAGAACGTTCAATCTTGGACCATAGTTCTCGAAGGCGTTTCATTCCTCCTCACCCCCTATTCCCCAAGCACTTCGAATGTCAGACGCTGCAACTGTTCCATCCTTGAGCAGAAGCATCCGATCCGCCTGAGATGCTAAATTCGGATCATGTGTCACCATGAGAATCGATAATGGGTCTTCTTCGCGATGACATAATTCCTTGAACAATTGGAGAATGTCTTCTCCTGTCGCGATATCCAGATTTCCAGTTGGTTCATCGGCCAAGAGAATCTTGCGATTACCTGCAATCGCCCTTGCAATGGCAACACGTTGTTGTTGGCCACCTGACAACTGGTCTGGAATATGGTCCATCCTATCTCCAAGTCCAACCCGTTCCAGTGCTTCTGTGGCTTGCTTTTCAGCCTCAGTCGCTTCCAACCCGGCCAATTCCAATGCTAAAGCGACATTATCTAATGCAGTCAGATGTGACATCAAATGGAAATCTTGGAAGATCCAACCCACGCCTTCTCTTCGCAATTGGACCAATTGGGCTGGTTTCTCAGTTCCAAACGACATTTCTCCAAGTCTGATTTCGCCAGAATCGCCTTCAAGAAGACCTCCAATGATGTTCAGAAGCGTTGATTTTCCACAACCCGATGGCCCCATCAGTGCAACCAACTCTCCTTGGACGATTTTCATGTCTATGCCATTGAGAACTTCAAGTCGCTCTGTACCACTACCAAAGCCGCGCT
Organism: Candidatus Poseidoniaceae archaeon; assembly: GCA_964230915.1. Lineage (GTDB taxonomy): Archaea > Thermoplasmatota > Poseidoniia > Poseidoniales > Poseidoniaceae > UBA226. The sequence goes on from CAXRJY010000092.1 coordinate 7,339, forward strand.
GAAGTTGATTCACTTCAAGCAGTGTCTGAGCAGGCATGAAGACGGGCCGATAATCAGTAGTAATTATCCTTTGCAAAGCATGTGCTATCTATGATATCCAAGAAGCGTCGTATTCATGAATGGAGTGCTAGTCGCCAATCCATGGAACCCATCGATAGTGTTGCAGTGATAGGTGCTGGAAACATGGGTTCTGGAATCGCTCAGAAATCCGCGCAAGAGAATTTCAAGGTCCAGATGATCGACCGTGAAGAACAATGGGTGGAAAGGGGAAAAGGAATCATCTCTGATTTCCTTGCTGAAGCAGTTGAAAGAAGGATTTTCTCTGAAAAACAGGTTGATGAAATCCTTGCAAACATCAACGGAGTGGTTGGAGTAGAGAATGTTGACCCTTCTACCGACCTTTGTATTGAAGCGGTGTTCGAGGACTTCGACATCAAGAGTGCTGTTTTCTCGACCTTGAATGAAGCCTGTGATGAACATACCATCTTTGCTTCAAACACTTCATCATTGAGTGTTGATGAACTGGCTGAATCCACGGGAAGACCTGACCGCTTCGTGGGGTTGCATTTCTTCTATCATCCGGCAAAAAATAGACTGATCGAGATAATTCCCGCATCAACCACCAGTGCTGAAACTCTTGCAAAGGTCGAACAATACTGTAAGACCACAGGAAAGGTTGTCATCATCTGCAAGGATCGGCCTGGATTTGTTGTGAATCGTTTCTTCGTGCCTTGGTTGAATGAGGCCTGTCGACTGCTGCAGGAAGGTGTGGCCAGTGCTGCTCAAATTGATGCGGTTGCCTGCGAGGCGTTCCGAATTGGAATGGGTCCATTTGCACTGATGAATCTGACCGGACCGCCTATCGCTCTTCATTCGACAGATTATCTAGCAGAACAATTGGAGTGCCCTCGCTTCATCGGTGCCGATAATCTGCGCCAACTTGTTGCGGATGGTGAAATGTGGAATATCGATGGAGAAACTGAATGCTCTGACGTTGCAGAGGAAATCATCTGCCGTCGCTTACTTGGTCAGGTCTTTGCAGTCGCATGCCAGATTGTTGATGAAGGAGTTTGTTCAATGGAAGATGTTGACCGTGGAGCAAAGGTTGGACTGCGTTGGGCTGAAGGGCCATTTGAATTGGCAAACCGAATAGGTTTGGCAGATTCTCTAGATATGGCTCAGAAGTATTCTGGATACGCGGAGATTGAACTACCATCTCTTCTTGCTGAACAGGTCGCCAGTGGTGAGAATTTCATGTTCAAGCACGTAGATGCCGATATCTCTGATGGTATCGCTACGGTACGCCTCAACAGGCCCGAAGCGATGAATGCACTGAATGAGGAACTGGTGGAACAACTCGATACTATTCTTGACTCTTTGAACAATGATGATTCTGTCAACACCATAGTCCTCGAGGGTGCAGGTAAGGCCTTCGTTGCAGGGGCAGATGTGAAATTCTTCGTCGATAAGATCCGCGCTGATTCCTTCGATGAAATCTATGATTTCACCGCACGAGGACATGATGTATTGAGCAAGTTGGAGAACTCGCCAAAAACCACTATCGCCCTGACTACTGGCTTGGCTCTTGGTGGTGGTCTGGAACTGGCTTTGGCCTGTGACCATCGAATCGGTACTCGAAGAACACAATTCCGTTTCCCAGAAACCAGCATTGGAATCTATCCTGGTCTAGGCGGTACACAAAGGCCTGCCCGTATCTGCGGAATACCTGCTGCACGCTGGGCCGTACTCGCTGGTAACTTCATGGATGCTAGCACAGCTTCAGATCTAGGTTTGGTTACTCACTTGGTAGAACCAGCAGAGGTTGCATCGTTGATCAACACTCTCGGAAAACCCGAAAACAAGTATCCTGGAAGGCCTGCAAATCCATCTAGCCAAGTTGTTGAATTCGCCGAGAATTTCTTCTCTGATGAGAATCTTCCAAATCTTCTATCTGGAAACTGTCCTGAAGGTTTTGATGCTGAAGATAAGAATGTGATGAGACAGATAAGGGCATTGAGTCGAACGGCTCCAATAGCCCTGAGAATGGCTAGCGAACTTATCGACAAGTCAGAGGAAGAACTTGTTTCAGGTCTGAAAGCCGAACTAGAGGGGTTGGAAGTTATTTTCGGAACAAATGATGCATTGGAAGGATTGAGTGCCCTAATTGAAAATCGTAGGCCAAATTTCACCGACTCTTGAGCACAGAAGAACTCATCTAGTGCAACCTATACACCAAGAGTGCGGATGACAACCTGATGCATTGGTGATGAAATGCCCGAACCTGCCATGAAACTACCAAAAGAAAGTCTCAACGATGTCGAGACACATATTGCTGCAACAATAGCCAATGGTGGCCACATCCGTAACATCCTATCGCGTTACTCCGGTATTTCTCCATGGGATGAGAAGTGGGAGGTACAAGCGGCGGTCGAAGCCTTGCACGTGTTTGGAAGCCGTTGGACCATCGAGATACTTGCAGCCCTATACATAACCGGTGGAAAGCGATTCAACCAACTCAAACACCTGTTGGCAGGAATTTCAAGCAGGACCTTGTCGGACAAACTTCGATTTCTCACCGATGAGGGGTTGGTTCTCAGAGAAGTCGATGATGGGCCTCCAATCATGGTCGAATACATCCTAACCGATCATGGCAAAACCTGTGGTCGTCTACTTTCTCCTTTAGTTGCCCACCTCAAGGTCCATACTGGGTCTGTAATAGTCCAAGATGAGTGAATCCGGTGAGCGGCAGTTTGAATTGGGATGATTGTTGAGTGGGCATCATGGCACTGCTCCAACAATGGATGCGACAGCGGCCGTGGTTGACCGCTGGCCTGACCGGATTGGTCGGTGGAGCAGTTGGGCTGGCCAATGCTGCAATGCCATGGACATGGGGCGCTAGAGGGACTCTTTCTACGCAGGTTCTAGCCTATGAACACCCAATGCGTCGACGCATCATCTTGACCTTGGAGGACAGTCCTGGACTTTGCTATCGCGAATTACAGAAAGCACTCAATGCCGCAAATGGAACATTACGCCATCATCTCGATGTACTACAATCGCAAATGACGATCACTGCTGTTTCAGTGAATGGACGTACCTGCTATTTCGCCGGAGGTCCTGCTCAAGTTGAGATTCTTGGAGGCGTGATGGTCGATTCTGAAGAGGCTGCAAAGAGGCTCCCTGTGGGACTATCTTTGGTCCAGAAATTGATTGTTGAGGAACTCAAGAAGGGTGAACCTCCCAAATCACAAGCATCTCTAGCCCGTACTCTTGGCCGAACACGTGCCACTGTCCACAGTGCGATCAAGGTATTACGACGTAGAGGCATCCTGCGGCATGACGAATTGTCTTTGGCACCTCATCTGATTGAAGAGAAACTTGGCGAGAAGCCCGACCTCGAATATGAGTGGGAAGATGAACGGTCTCGCTGAGTAATGTGCGAATCGTCAATTATTCGCCCTCTCATGACAACAGGTTCAAGGTGGGTCGGCAATCGCTGTCCCTTGATGTTTGAAATGAGGTTGGAGGAATACCCTCTACCAACCACGCGTGACGACACTGACCAACTGATTGATTGGTTGGTCGCTACCTTTGGACTGGTGCGTCGACGGGGCGAAGAACACGCAGATGGAGACAGGATGCAGCCAGTCGTCAGACTTCTGCGTGAACATCTTCTGGCACGTCCCAAAGAAGGAGTTGATGCCGCAACCTTGGGTGATGAAATGGGGTTGACTGCGGCTTCATTACACCACCATATCTCTCGACTCGCTGCCTGTCGACTCTTGTCAAGTCGCTCTGAGGGAGATGGATGGAGACGTCATTTTCTGCGCGGTGGTTCAATCGTTGCTGCAGTAGAACTTCTTGCAAATGAAGCAACCAATATCCTGAAGTTACAACTATCCAGACTTGAGGAATGGTGGCAGCGACCAGATGATGTGTCGATGAAGAACGAATTGGGAAGCTCTGACCGCGAATCAGATTTCAGAATATGGATCACAGAACCCAGACCCTTGCCACCGGTGGATGGTATCAGCGAACTCAGTCTTTGGATGGCGGACCTTGGATTGATGGGAGACCGCCCGGGGCCGAATCTTGCTGCTGACTCTCTTCCAGTGAGAGTTCTGCAACTATTGCTGAGTAGAGGCCCACCATTGTCCATAGATGAAGCGGCTTCAGAATTGAAAGGACCGAAGGCGCGAATCAGTCGCATTCTAGAGCGTTTAAGAACCGCAGGAATTGTTGAGCGAGTGCCTCGAACCGACAGATTGGCGGCCAATCTTTGGACCGCAATGATGACACAACACAAACGCCGTGGTGAAGATTGGATTCTTCTCAAAGGTGGCTTCAACCGTATAGTTCCGAATAAAGCGATTGAAAGCCTTACCAAAGCCATGGCCAAGGGAAAATTGACGCCAGAGATGGTTGAAAAGGAACTGGATAAAGTGAAACCTGAGGACCAGATGTTATTGCTCAATCTGCTCGGAGGACGTCTTCCTCTCGGCCATCGAATGGTTGGAAAAGATCCGCTTGCTACTTCGGCCAAAGTAATGTCAAGACTCGATAGGATTCTACGCAGGACCAAACGTGTTGCTGAAATGCTGGAACAAGCGATGTCCTGAAACAGGAGTTCGCCGGCGGCTGAACATGGCGGTCCCACTTGCTCTAGCACCTATGGCAGGGGTCTCAGACCTACCATTCCGTCTACTTGCAAGAGAATGTGGGGCTGATGTCACCATCACAGACTTCACCTCCAGTGCGGGGCTTTCAAGAGCGGTTGCCAATAGTTGGTTGAAAGTTGAATCAGACCCGCGTGAAAAACCATTCATTCCTCAAATCTTTGGAGGAGATAGAAATGAAATGGTGCAAACAGTGGAGATGTTGCAAGACAAAGCCGATTTCATCGATCTGAATTTTGGCTGCCCAGCACCAAAAGTGACGCGCATTTGCGCAGGTGCTGCATTGATGGGAGTGCCTGAAGAACTGGTTGCAATCGTCGATGCATGTATCGACGCTTCTGACATTCCGATATCTGCCAAATTACGAATGGGGACTGGATATATCAACAACAATATCGTCGAACTAGCACCTCGTCTGGAAGAAAGTGGAGTGTTTCGATTATGTGTTCATGGCAGGACCTTGAAGCAGAAATATGATGGCAAAGCCGATTGGGAAACTATTCGCCAGGTTGTTGATGCGGTTGACATACCTGTTTTTGCCAATGGTGATATTGTAGACGCAACGAGCGCACAAGCCTGCTTGGATGCAACGGGGGCTGCAGGATTGATGATTGGACGTGGAGCGATTGGAAGACCGATGGTGTTCCACGAAATAAAGACGAATCTGAACTGGAATCCTACTCCTCCTCCGTGGGGTGATACCAGCAATCCTTTCGCCATCCGATCATGGTGTTGGAATCGATACGTGAAGTTTGCAGAAGAAACAACTGGGTTACAACGAAAATGGCTGAATAGACATGCCATAGCGTTCACCAAAGGTCTTGAAGGTGCAAAACATGCTAGAAGTATTCTTTCCAAGGAAAAAGACCCAGCAACAATGGCTGCTGGAATCAGCAAATGGTTGAGCGAAGGAAGAACACTCTCAGAAGGTTGATTCCCAATCTTCCAGAGGATTCATCTCAGCCCAGGTCTCATCATCCATGGTACCACGCTGCTTGAGAACTTCTCTTGCCAGCAACCAGTAGAGCAAAGCAAGGCTTCGACGGCCCTTGTTGTTGGCCGGCAATACGAGGTCTACATTTCGGAGATTGTTGTTAGCATCACAGATACCAACTATTGGAAGGCCGCTGTTGACTGCTTCACTCAGCGCTTGCTGGTCGGCTGCAGGGTCGGTCACGAATAGAACTGCAGGCTCTCTGTATGAAGGGAGAATTGGATTGGTCAAACTACCAGGGATGAAACGACCGACGGCACTGATGGCTCCTATTGCCTCAGCAAACTTACGAGCAGGGCGCTGACCATATTGACGAGCGCTTACAACCATCACGCGCTGAGCGTCATATCGATTCAGGAAGGTGGCGATAGTGCGAATACGCCCATCGGTGACCCCTAGATCGAGTATGTACAAACCATCGCTACGGACGTGAGAAATGAACTGCTTCATGTCCGCAGACTTCTGTTGCGTACCTATGTCAACAGCGTACAACTCATAGGTCTCTGCAGACACTAATGTGGCTCCCTCACTCATGATTCATGCCTCAAGCGGCTGGGCCACTTGCCATTCATTCATAATCACTTCGCACGTCAAACAAGGGATTAACGGCGCAGTGGTTCATTCCTACCTTGGTAGTCTGTTGCAAACAATTGACTCCACAAGTTTCAATGGTGGAGCCATTACAGACGAAATTCTAGGTGAGGGGATGGCTCAACACGAACTGATTGAAGCCACTCTTGACGATGATGGGATTTGGCGGGATGCTGGAGGTGAAGCGCTGCACGTTTCGGCTTCTGATCTTGAAAGGCATGCCTACTGCCCATTATCTTGGCACCTTGCAAGAAAAGGTGTTCAAGGAGAGGGCGAGGCTGTTTCCAAAGGTGTAGAGTCCCATGCCGAAATACATGGCCAGATGGCAAAATATGAGAAAGCAAGAGCCACTGTAATCAGAGAATTGACTGTTTGGGGTTGGTGGTTCGGGATCATTGTTGCATTACTAATCGACGCTGCCGCATGGTATCTTATCGCAGGGCAGATGGCTCCAGAAAAATTGGCCCGCTATCTCGCAGTATTAGCAGTTGTCTGGCTTGGAGCCATGCTTATCAGCACCATCGTCCCTTGGCGCAAGTGGTTGAAATGGCCCACTGCTGCTGAAGCCGAGTTCAAAAGAGGTGGAATGGTCGGTTCAGAACTTTCTGCACTTTTCCAAAAACCAGAATTCATGGGAGGGTGGCTGGCGGGTGGTCGCGTTGAAGCCGCCCTTGGGCTCGGTGCGATTCTCTTGAGTATTCACGCTGCAGCACTTTGGAATGTCACGGATACAACCCATGCAGGATTCATTCTCCTTTCGGCTGCAATGCTTTGGACCTTGATGGCGTCCTGGAGGTTACAACGGGCTTTGATAGCTGACAATGATATGGAAGAAGCACGTCATCAGACTGGGTTGGAAAAGAATACTGAAATTGCATATAGCGATGATTCGAAAGCAACAGACCTGTTGGTTGACAGCAAGACTGGCCTAAGAGGTAGACCTGATCAAATTGTCATTGTTGATGGTGAATTCATCCCTATGGAACAGAAGACTGGTAAGATACCACATCACCCTCACCTGTCTCACAAAGTGCAACTATTGGCATATATTCACCTAGTCAAGGTGGTGACTGAGCATGAGCCTCCTTTTGGAGTCCTCAGATATGGAGAGATGGATATTCATCAAGTGGATTGGAATGATGACCACAAAGAATTGCTATGGAAGCAACTTGGAGAGGTGCAACGCTTGATGGTTGAAGGTGGGGCAAAAAGAAATCATCAAAGAGATGGAAAATGCAGAAATTGTTCACGTAGGCACGGCTGCACTGATTCTCTAGTCTGAAACTAAGGATTGGCCGTGATTCATTCAATGACGCAATCAGTTTCTGTTGGATACTCCACACATTTTCTTGTCACTGTCACAATGACCACGAAATCGTCCTTGATAGCAACTCCTCCAACATCTATTCCAATGCCCCTTGCTTCAACCTCTAATTTCCATTCCCCTTCTTCGAATGGACCTTCAGCGAAATTATTCACTGGTGATTTTGACTCAGTAACATATGCTTCCCAGTAAACACTCCCATCAGGGCGTAACAACTTGGCATCTACATATCTGACTTGATTGGAGATGTCGCTGGTCCAACCACTGGTTGGCATTGTGGCTCTGAAATATATCTGCATATCAGTGACGCTTTCATCCATCTTGATGACCCGGTCTGCCGAATGTGGAGATAATGTCTGAGAAATATCAAAGGAGTCGAAAACATGACTGATATTGACCTTGTCAGCGGTCAGATTCTCCCTAGGTGGTTCTCTCAATGATTCTATCATCTCACGGGCCGGAACCAAAGAAATACAGCCAGTGATACTACTGGAAATCAATAGCAACACTAACGCCGTAGTCAACGAACGATTGCCCTTCATCAATATTATCGGAAACACTTGCCTCGTATCAAGGCGGCGATGAAACGTATTCTCTCGCAGACTTCTTGAATGGGCATCTGCTCGCCGACTCGCCTGAATGAAGCAAAGAGGGTCAGCCGAGCCTTTTGGTAATGACGAACCCTGTGAGTGCCGACAGGCGCTTCAAGCGAATCTAGCGCCACAAGTTGGACATTCCTTGGCCGCGACTTCAATGTCTGCACCACATGCCCCACACTCACCAACTTCTGAGGCTTCAGATTTTTCTTTGTCCTCTTTCTTGCGGCGGGCTGCAATTCGCTTGCGTTTCTCCACCGCCGGAGTCAACTCATCATCCTCGAAGGTGAAATCCATCGCCTCTTCGGGCAATTCATTTCCGACGAGGCGATGATCTTGAACGCCCATTCCGATGATAACATCCTCTCCTGGAAGTACGCCTGATTCGCCTGTGATTTCGAATAGGTCGCTACGAATCTGGGCATCGCTCGCATCGAGTAATTCTCCATCATCGCCGCTATCCTTCAGATGGCGGCGCTCATCTTTGTCTCCGAGCAACTCATCAATATCCACTCCAGACATTTGATCTTGAGGTGCAGCGATGTTTGGTATCGCCACTACCGGGCCTTCTTCTTCCACATCTTCTTCGTCTTCTGCCAACAATTCTAGTTCAGCTGCTTGGCGCTCCAACATCTCATCAATCTCAGTTTCAGCTTCTTCGAGTTTCTCATCCCATTCCGATTCCAAGCCATCCTCATCGAATCCGAACTCTCCAGCCATCTCATCGAAGTCCTCGGTTCCAGCCACGATCTCGTCTTCATCGATCTCTTCCTCTTCTTCCTCTTCCACAGGTAATTCAATGACCTTCTTGCGCTCTCTCTCTTTGAATTGGGCACGTAGGTCCTGTACGGCTCCACAATATGGACAGTTCTCAAGCAAACTCGGAATGTTCTCATCACACGATACACAATTGTGGAATCTCTTGCGAGCACGCTTGAGATTGAAGTCGCAATATGGACACTTATCCTCGTCACCCTCAATCTCTCCTTCACAAGCCGGACAATAGTCAAAGATATCGCGTTCAACCTCTTCGAATTTCCTACGAGTCAGAATGACTGCAGCAATCAATATTCCAATGAGAATCAAAGCCGAAAATCCGAACAACAGAATTGTACCAGTTGAATTGGCTCCTTCATCAAATCCTTCACCTTGAGCAAGATCCACATTGAAACCCGGTTGATACGGCTTTGAGATTACTGCTGAATCAAGACTACGGATGTTCAAAAGCACAGCAGAGCGCTCTCCAGTATCAAAGGTGCAAGAAATGTCAACTTTGGAGCCTCTTTCAGTGATATTGACTTCAACAGTGGCCAATACTGTGATGACTCCTGCTGTGATATCCTCACAAACCAATGTCGTTTCCCCAAGGCCAGATGATGTCAACTGTATACTGTATGTGTAAGACCCTGGGTCCAGAGGGGGGCTGCTGCTCAAACCATTACTCGATAACAATGCTGCCGTAGATGTAGCGAATTGCATATTCAAGGAAGTGGTTGCCATCACACTACCAGTAGCAACGCTATCTGCTTCGTTTGAATCAAATGAATCTTCATCAGCAATCCAAGTAGCGGTGAAATCAGCTCGATGCTCTCCACTCGACAGGGTTGTCAAATCTTCATTCCAGATGTAAGAGGTCCCTGCATCCAGCGTCCCAATGTTGTAGAAAGTAGTCAGCCCTTCCCATTCAACTTCTAGTCCTCCTGAAACTGGAATTTCCCCCGTATTGAGAATTGATACTCGCCAATTGACATCATCTCCCGCCTCTACACTGGTTGATGACGGGTTAGCAAATTGGTCCACAAACACATTGGGTTCAGGTCTTACTTCGATACTGGCATTGGCGTAATCATTACTGGTGAGTGCCTGCACCAATATTCCAAATGGGTCAATACGAACCTCAAGGCGATGAGTTCCTTCTCCAAGATTTTGAATATGATTCATCCAAGTCAGATTAGTGCTCCAAGATTGATTGACAATATCGTCATCTCCATCCATCGAGATAGTGATTGGTGGGATGGATATCGGTGAGCCGCCAGCAGCAGCATGATCTGGAAAACTGAGGCCCAACTGAACCTCACTGGCTCCACTGGTATGTTTTCGAGTCAATACTCCGCTGATTTCCCAATCTCCGCGTATGGAATCAGAAGGCGTGGAAACACTGAGTGTAGAATCTGCAAACATGAAATCCGGTTCAGGGTCAACCGTCAAGGTCGCTCGAATCTCCTCTCCCTCTACCGATTCAACAACGTCATCATCAACATCTGGCATAATGACGACTATATGGTCACCACCAACCGGTGCCACGATTGTGGTATTGACCCAAGCTGATTCAGATGAATTGAGAAGTCCAATCGAATGAAATTGGTCCAGTTCAGACAAACCTTCGATTCCAATGAAAAGGCTGGTTGCAGCAGCAGAAACACTCCCGCTGTTCTCAACTTCTACACTGATATCGACTGTATCCCCCTCTCTGATTCCAGATTGCGGAGAAATACTATGTTGAGCAACCTCTAGATTTGCCAATCCACTTACTGTGAATGATTTGTAAAAAGATGCGGGAGAGTCACCTCCATACTCGATCTCCACCCAGACCTTGTGGTCTCCTTCTGTCAATGCTCCCCAGATGGCTGAAACCTCTACCGTCTCTCCTGCATTGATGTTGACCGTGTTCTCAACGAATTTGGATTCAGCATTTATTCCATCTTTGTAGAATCTATATTCAACATCTGTGGCGGTGATGGAATTGCTGTTCTCCAAAGTCAATCGTATCTCCATAGAACCTCCCATGACGGGGTCATCAGGAACGAGACCGATACTTGAGGAAGAAGCATTGATTCCCCCACTGCTTTCTGCACTGACCCCTGCTAATCCGGCTAAAGGCAAGCCGAGAAGCAGCACTAGGACAAGGCCAGTGCACATAGGAGAGCGGCGACCCATTGTGCAGTACACCCACAGGGTGGCACTTGAACCCTGCCGCTGCAACAATACCTGAAAGGTCGCCGTAGGCGACTATTCGAGCAAGCAAGGATTCAAGGCCGAGGCGCGACGTGTATACAGTGTCAGTATGCGTAGTAACATGGTTGCCCTGATTCTCGCGCTGTTGTTATTTGCTGCAGTTCTTCCACCTCCAGTGCAATCTGCATCGGGTAGAGAAAGCGACATTACCATCTCTTTCAGCAATGGTCCAACAACAGGCCAGGATGTCAAAGGGACCTATACTCTAGGGTTCGGAGAATCCGGAAGTTCCACTTTGGTCAATCTTACCATCGAACTGTTTGATGGCTCATCATGGAGTGGTCTAAGCACCTTGACGGGAGGAAGTCCATGGACATACTATTGGGATACTACTGACCATTCCAATGGAACCTACAGGTTGCGAGTATCAGGTGTAGATACAGAAGGAAACAGTACTGCTCAATTCAGTACTGAGAATTTCACCATCGCTAATCAAATTCCCATCATCACTGAATTCTCTCTTGAAGATGTGATTTCCGGAGATGGTTCTTCACCAAGCAACAGAGCTTGGACCAATACAGCAGCAGATGCAACTCTAGTCTTCAATTGGAGCGCAGATGACGATGACATCTCATATGCTACGTTAAGCAATGTACCTGGGCCTGGTTCTCCTGCAAATGATGGACCTGGAACTCTCGATTATTCATGGAACTGGACCAATGGCGATCTAGAGGAAGGGAAATGGAGTCCCCGTTTGACAGTATACGATGATTCAGGCCTTTCCGCCTCTCAGACAATGCACATGGGTATCGACCGCACTGGTCCAAGTGTCGGCACCCCAAGCGTTTCGACATCAGGCTGGATTGACACGACATCGGTCTCCTTGACCGGCCTTTCAAATGGAGCAAGCGATGATGGCGGTAGCGGTATCGATCACTATGAAATCAAGATAAGCGATGGTGAATGGCAGAATGTAGGTTCCAGCGGTTCTGCTGGACTGACATTGGATGAAGGAATCCACACCATTCACTCCAGAGCGGTTGACAGGGTTGGGAATGCTGGTGATTCCACAAGTACTGAGATTGGTGTTGACCTGACAATCCCCTTGCTTGGGGGTTGGAATGTTCCTGAATTGAACACCAGCAGGGTTGGTGCAGTACAGATTGAATATCTGGCTGCTGATGCGCTATCTGGGATTGACGAGAGTAATTGCCTCATTCAATACGGCTTTGACAGCGATGGAATTGGGTCAATGCCGGATATCACCGGGACATGGATCTCAATGAACAATGGGCTGACAGGCACTGTGGGCTTGACCGACTGGTCAACCAAGAGTCGACAACATCTGATGTTACGAGCGACCATCGTTGACAATGCGACAAACAGTATCACTTCAGAGAATACTGCGTTCCAGATTCTTCCGGGGCTTGACTTGACTTGGGACTCCACCGCCATGGACATCGACAGAATCCTCGTAAGACCTGGAACCACCGAGGTCTCAACAGTAATGCTCAGTACTTTGGTGACCAGTAACGAAGCATATGGTGGCGCTTTGACTGTGACCCTTCTAGTTGCTCCTGCTGACAGAACTGCAGATGTATCTTGGACAACTGTTGAAACTCGCATTCTACCTGCTGGTACGCTTTCAGACAGTGAAGAGTACCTCTCTTGGAATTACACCGTTGCCTTTGCCGGACAATGGGACCTGAAGGTGGTTATCGACCCAAGTGACCTCATCGATGAGAAGGATGAAGGTGATAATGCACATTATTTCGTGGTTACTGGAGTCAACACGAATTCACTCAATGTTGTTCCTGGATTCATGCCAACCATCGGCTTACTGATTCTGGCAGGATTGTTCGTTGTATGGGTGTCGCGCAAATTCGGGGCTGAAGGAGTCACTCCTCCCCCCATGTGACAGATTCATCATCTGCCATCGTCATCAACGCTGCAACTTGTTCTTCATCATCAGGATCTACTTGAGACGCCTTGAGGCGACGAGAAGCACGTTTTGATGATACTTCAGACAACCCTGGGACAAGAACATCAAATTCTGAAAATTCTCCTTTCTCTTCGATGTATTCGAGAGAGCGTGATTGCATCTTCTGCCTCTTTCTTGATTTTTCAAGACCTTTGATCACAGGTCCATGTTCTGAACCGGAGGCAATTCTCTCAATCGCGTCTACCGCTGATTCCAGACCCTCTTCTTCACCGACAACAACTACTGTGGAACCATAGATTGTGATTTCACTACCAGTCAAATTTTCAATGAGTTTTCGGACTTTGCCTTGGGAACCGATGATTCTTGCTCGTACCCTTCTTTGTTGGTTGGAACGCTTACCAACGAATTCCTTGAGGTCTATCAATCGGAAGAACCAATCATCCTCGAGTAATTTTATCGCCTTTGCTGGAGCCATTCCACGACCAATGGCTTTGATGACTTCAGGTAATTTCAGTGCTTTTACTGGGTCATATGTTCCTGGCTTACCCCAATGAACATCAACATCTCCAGTTTCTGAATTGATGAAGAGAGACTTACATCCTGCTGCTTTTTGAAGAGATTTTCTGGTCGTACCTTTGGAACCGATAAGCACCGCAATGCGGTCCTGAGGCACTCTAGGCATTTCCTGCATGGAGCGGGCGACCCAAGACTCCTTCTTCAACCCCTACCATTGAAAGGCTTGACATAGGGAGGGGGATTCGCCAACCCGATAGCCGATGGGAAGACGACGTGAAGAAAAGGTCGACGAGGAGTACCTTGCCCAATTATTGGGTAGCGAGACAGGCTCTGAGGAGAAAATCCGTGTCAAGATGCCCAATGTCAAAGTCAACGAAATGTTCGCCCTTGCCGAAGCAATCCTTGGCGGACGACGTGTTACCGTACTCTGCGCCGATGGCGAGACTAGAATGGCTCGCATTCCCGGTAAAATGCGCAGGAGACAATGGGTACGTGAAGGAGATTTATTGATCGTATGGCCATGGGATTTCCAAGATTCAAAAGCAGATGTAAAGCATCGCTATAACAAGACTCAGGCACTATACTTGTCGCGAAAAGGAGTTCTTCCCGCTGATGTTGATGTCTTTGGCCTCAATTTCGGAGCAGATGACGATGACGATGAAGATGATGGATTGTTCTCCAATGTTCAAGACTCAGCTGCCTTGGCAGAGGAGAAAGAAGCCGAAAGCGAAGAAGAGAAGGAAGAAGGCGCTGACGAAAGCGAAGAAGATGATGACGAAGAGATCGACGAACTCTTCGGTTGACTGAAGTCATTTTCGAACAAAGACCTCTTCAACATATTCGAGTCCCGCGCATCGTGGGTAGAGGAAGACATCGTTCGAGCAACCCGACACGGCGCCGCCGTGACGAGGATGATGACCCTCATGAGTTCGATTTACTTGAGAAAGGCGGCAAAGGCTGGTCCTGGATGAAGGAGAAGAAGTACAAGCGCATGTTCGAAGAGATTGAAGGCGGACTTGAAGGAGTGCTTGGCAGTGGCTCTTTTGACTGGGTAGACCGGCGAGTGTTTGACCAAGTCTTCGACCGTTCTACACTGATGGGCCTCTACAAATTGATGAAGAACGGCACTATCGATACTCTGGAGTTTCCGATTGCTCGAGGTAAGGAAGCACACGTGTTCTATGCAATCGGACCACGCGGACCTGTAGCGGTGAAGATCTTCCATACTTCGAATGCGGTATTCAAGAATCTCATGCAGTACATCGAAGGCGACCCTAGATTCGGAGGCCTGAAACGCCGACATAGAGACTTGGTGACCATCTGGGTTCGCAAAGAGCACAGAAACTTGACCAGACTCAAGAAATGGAATCTGAGAGTTCCTGAGCCCATAGCAGTATTCCAGAATGTGTTGGTGATGGAATATCTCGGAAACGAGGAGGGCCCATCTCCCAAACTACGAGACGTGATGATAGATGATGCTGAAAGCGTGTTCAATGAATTACTGGAATTCCTCTGCGTCTGCTGGAATGATGCAAAACTCGTGCATGCAGATTTCTCTCCATACAACATCCTCTGGCATGATGGCCAACCGATGGTGATCGATGTCGGACAAGCGGTAGCATTGCAGCATCCAAATGCAAAGGAGTTCTTGGTCAGAGATGTCACAAGGCTGGTTGAATGGGCCAACAAACAAGGTGTTGAAGTCAGCATTGCTGAAGCCATGTACGAAGTTCTGCACTATCGAGACTCAGAAGAAGAATGATCGAATCATTGGATGACTCATTCGAACAGAGAGTTGCTCAGTTCCTTCTTGGGCCAGTGCGGCGATATTGACGAGTTTTGGAAGAGGAATGCTTGTTTCTTCGGCGACTATGCCTTCCATCTTGTGAACCATTTCTTCGGCCATTCCTGTTTCCATTCTGCCGGTTGCCGTTTCTTTGTCCACCGTTCTGCTGGCGATTGCCATTCTGGTTACGGCCATTACGGTGATTTCTCTGACCACCATTGTTCCTGTCATGGCGGCCACCTCGGTCGCTTCTTCCTTCGCCACCGTCTTGTGAGCCTCGGTTATTGCGCTCGTGATTCCTGTTGCGGCCACCGTTATGTCTTCGGCCACCGTTCTGTTGGCGGTTTCCTCTGACCTTGCGTGGGCGGCCCCTGTTTCGCTTATCGTCCCACCAACCTCGACCTTGACGCTCACTCCTCTCTCCTTCAGGACGAGGAGCAGGCTCGAATGCGTGATGAGCTACATCTTCGAGATCAGGTTGGGTGAAATCGCAATCAATTCCTACATGCTTCTGAATGCGTTGGAATGCACGCCTCTGTGGATTCTGAACCAAAGAAATGACTGTTCCTTTTGCACCTGCTCTTGCGGTACGGCCACTGCGATGCTTGTACGCCTTACCATTCTCAGGTGGGTCGAAATGGATGACGCAATTGACGCCCTCGATGTCTATTCCTCGTGCTGCAACATCTGTAGCAACCAGGACTTGGGACCTGCTACCGCTGAAACGCTGCATCGCTCGATCTCTCTGGCGCTGATTCAATCCACCATGCAGAGTTGCAACCTCGATTCCTTGGTCAGCCAATCTGTCTCCAACCCTATCGACACCTGCGCGGGTTCTACAGAATACGATGCTGCGACCACTCTTCTTGATGGCATCAGATGCAACCGCTGCCTTGTCATGACTCTTGGTCATCCAGAACAGATGATTCATGCTGTCCATGCTGACTTCCTTTGGCCCTACCTCTATGGTGATTGGATTATGTTGGTACCTCTCCACAAGTTCAGCGACCTCATCGTCCAAAGTTGCGCTGAAGAGAATGGTTTGGCGTTCCAATGAACACTCATCGAGAATATCGCATACTGGCCCCATGAAGCCCATGTCCGCCATGCGGTCAGCCTCATCGATGACAACAACCTCAACATCTGCAAGTCCAAGGTCGCCACGGTCCAAGAGGTCGAGAAGTCGTCCTGGGCAAGCGATGACTACATCGACACCGTTTCGTAGAGCCTTGCGCTGAGGAGTATAGGATGTACCTCCATAGACAGAGAGAACTTCTAGACCAACAGCCTTGGCCAATGGCTTCAGAACCTTCGATATCTGCTCGGCCAGTTCACGGGTTGGAGTGAGGATCAATGCGGTAGGCATCTCAACATCTGCACGGCGGGTACGAGAAAGCAATGGCAAACCGAATGCTAGGGTCTTGCCTGAGCCGGTAGGAGCCCTGCAACAGATGTCATGTCCAAGCATTCCATCAGGTATTGCTTCGCGCTGAACCTCGAATGGCTCTAGGATGCCCTGTTGCTTCAGAGCAGTGACCATATGGCCTTCTATTCCTAGGTCACTGAACGATACCATGCTGGTCCCCTTTGACTGCCGCCCGGACATTCCTATTTAGTATGGGCAGTATTGGAGGGACTTTAGTGAAGTTATCAGAATGATGTGATGCTTGCCGGAATCGGTATCGAGTGAAATGAAACAAAATCTCAAAGATTATTCCTCTTCCTCAATTTTAGGGTTGACATAGAATTCGACATCAAAACCTTGTTCTATCTTTCCATGTTTATCACTGAACAATCGATACGGTGGAGCA
>CAXRJY010000093.1:0-6757 GCA_964230915.1 Candidatus Poseidoniaceae archaeon
TTGTCGAGGCATGGTCGGAACTCGGCGAAGAGGTCAATATCCAGGGGACCAAGATTCCACTTCCTTCTACCACAACATACGGTTTCATGCAGCATACAATCGTCCCAATAATTCGATTCTTTCTACGCCTGAAACCACGTGGAATGAAGCGGATACCGCGTAAAGGTTCTGCGATTTTCGCAGCCAATCACCTCTCGCACGTTGATCCAATCATCGTTGTCTCAACCGTCCGTAGAAGACTGCACTATCTGGCCAAGGATGAACATTTCACAACACCTGGCGTATCACTATTCATGAAAGCGACTGGACAGATCAAGACCGAACGTGAGTCTGGAGCAGCAGGTGCACTAGCAAGAGCAAGTGACATTCTAAGCGAGGGGCGTTGCCTCGGCATATTCCCTGAAGGAACACGCTCAAAGAACACGGAAGCCCCATTCTTGTTGAAAGGAAAGACAGGAGTTGCAAGATTGGCAGCCGCACACCCCGAAGTGCCAGTGGTACCATTGGCATTGATTGGTACTAGAGAGATGATGGCTCCAAAAGTGCACAAGATTCCTCGCTTATGGAAGAAGGTCAATATCAACTGCGGCCATGGAACCTCTTGGAATGAATGGCTGGAAAAGAATGATTTCACAGGAAAGGACATCATTGCCATAGCGAAAATGGATGAGGAAGAGAGAAAGGAAAAATTGGCTGGAATGTTTCGCGGATTCACCGATGACTTGATGCAAGATATTGCTGCTTTGGGAGCTCCATGAAAAGCGAATGGAGAGCAACAAACACGATTCCTTCAGCCTCTCATCGACTACCACTTCATTCCAATCATTGAATAACCGGCTATCTGAAGCACTGCTGAGTCGCATGCAGCAGTATCTCGACCTAATCAGGCGCATACTCGACGAGGGTGCGCATAAGGAGGATAGGACCGGCACTGGTA
Source organism: Candidatus Poseidoniaceae archaeon (assembly GCA_964230915.1). Classification (GTDB taxonomy): domain Archaea; phylum Thermoplasmatota; class Poseidoniia; order Poseidoniales; family Poseidoniaceae; genus UBA226. The sequence goes on from CAXRJY010000093.1 coordinate 938, forward strand.
CAATCTCAGTTTTTGGACATCAGATGCGCTTCGATCTGAGTGAAGGTTTTCCGATGGTGACTACCAAGAAACTGCATCTGAAATCGATTATTCATGAACTTCTTTGGTTCTTGAAAGGTGAAACAAACATCCAGTATCTTCAGGAGAATGGAGTTCGAATCTGGAATGAATGGGCCGATGAAAATGGGGAATTAGGAGCGGTCTATGGGAAACAATGGCGCAGTTGGGAAACCTCTGAAGGCCAAGTCATAGACCAGATTTCTCAAGCCATCGAGTTGATCATGACCAACCCTACTTCAAGGAGAATTATCGTCAGCGCCTGGAACGTAGGAGAATTGGATGAGATGGCATTGATGCCTTGCCATGCATTCTTCCAGTTCTATGTCAATGAAGGGAAATTGTCATGCCAACTCTATCAACGCAGTGCAGACGTATTTCTTGGCGTACCTTTCAACATCGCTTCATACAGCCTTTTGGTACACATGATGGCGCAGGTCTGCAACCTAGAAGTCGGTGATTTCGTCCATACCATCGGCGATGCTCATCTTTACAATAATCATCTTGAGCAAGCACGCGAACAAGTTTCACGAAATCCACTACAGTTGCCTACTCTATATCTTAATCCGGAGATTACTGACATAGACTCTTTCAAGTTTGAGGACATCGAGGTAAGGGGCTATGAACACCATCCACATATCACCGCACCAATATCGGTCTGAGGTATTCTGATGAAACTCATCGCTCTTGTAGCAAGCGACCTTGAAGGAGGAATAGGCAAGGATGGTAGCCTTCCTTGGAGACTACCTTCAGACCTTGCTCGATTCAGAAAAAGAACGATGGGGGCGCCTATCATAATGGGAAGTCGTACTTTCCAGAGCATTGGACGTCCATTGGATGGACGCCTCAACATCGTATTGTCGAGAACGCAGAACTTCTCTGGAGTCATCATGGCACGCAACCCTGAAGCAGCCATTACTGCATGTGGAGATGTAGAAGAGGCATTCATCATTGGAGGTGGACAAATATACAGATTGTTCGAACTCGATATTCTGGAGTTGACAGTTGTGCAAACCAAGGTAGAATCTGTAGATACCTATTTTGAGATTCCAAACGGCATGGAATTGATCAGCGAAGATCCCCCACATCAAGAAGAAGGAGATGAATTTCCTTGGTCACTCAAGATTCTGAAAAGAATTGTATGAAACATTGGTCTCTTGATGTAATCACTCAGAGCCATCAGAATATTCGGTCACTCTGATACCGAGTCTACCTGTTCTAGATGGCCGCTGCATGACTCTATCCAGTTTGACATGGAAGGCCTTCTCCAAATCCACCTCCATGGCCAAAGCATGGCCTAGGATGAGAATCAACACATCTGCCAATTCTTCTTCAAGGTCCTCGATAGGCTTACCCTTGGTGACCGCAGCAGCCAATTCTCCCAATTCCTCAATAGTCAATGCCAACCGATATCCCATGTCGTGACCATTGTTCTCAGCGAATGCATGCTTGTCATGGAAGCGCGCAACTCTGGCCATCATGGTATCAAAACGGCCATCGCAAAGAATTGGTGAAACACCGGATTCAGCAACTGCCAATACTCTTTCACCTGCTCCACTGGCAAGCCATTGCTCAACATCTACGGGGCGTTCTTCATCGCTCATGCAAATGCATGGGCAGAATCGGTCCTTCAACTGAGGTGGTCAACAATCTTCTGAGCCAATGCAGCCGAGACGCCCTTGATCTCAGAGATTCCGTCAACTCCGGCTTCTTTCAAAGCAGCAAATGAAGACAGTCCAGCATCGACTAATTTCTGTGCGGTTGCGGGTCCAACTCCTGGCAAAGTGGAAAAGTCATCTTCAGGTTCAGATGCCGTTGGCTCTTCTTCAGCTGCTGGCTCTTCGGTTGCCTCAGCATCTGCATCTTCCTCAGCATCTGCCTCAGGCGCTTCTGGTGCCTTCTCAGCAACTGCTTCCATGGCTTCTGCAGCAGCCAATACTCCTGCTTCTTCGGTGACATCGCCTTCATCTTCCGCTGCTGCAAGTGCTGCTGCTTTGCGAGCGGCAACCTCTGCTACTTGGCGCTCTTCTTCTGCATGAATCTCATCAAGTGTTGGTCCGCTCTCAGAAACAACTCCCGATTGAAGCAATTGGCTTCTACGAATAACCGCAGAGCGTACTGGATATACAGTCTTCACAGACTTACGAATTTCATCCTCTAATTCACCACCCAACAAAGCCTTCTGCAACTCTGCATAGGTCTTTCGAGAGGCATTGGTCAAGATTACATCCTTCGCTTTCTGGCGCATCACGCTTTTGACGCTGGACTTGATTCGCTTCTCTGTTATCAGTAGTGGCTTGAGACGAACTAGATAGCCATCTTGAGTAACTACATCAACAACTCCATCGACCTTTCCTCTGTATCTTCGAATCTGTCTACGAACATGGTCCGACTGATGAGTATGTCCGACAAACTCGGTCAATGCATCCTGTCCAACACACTCGGTCACGCTGAAGCGCAACTTGACATGCATCTTACTGAAATCACCATCAAACTCCTGTTGTGTGATTTCGTATGTTCTTCCTACGATGTATTCTTCTTCTTCCCCGAGGGTCTCACCAATCCGCTTGAAATTCCATGGAAATCTCGGTGCCCGAATGGTGAACCATCTCTTGGACTTCCACTTGTCTTTTTGCTTTCTTGCTGCTGCGCGCGCTTTTGCGCCGGTTCGACTGGCCATGATTCATCCCTCGGTTCAGTTGCAGGGGCTACCCTACGAGCGTCCAGCCGACCAAACTCCACTATTTGAAGTGGCCTATATCATCGATATCCTTCACCAACCGCGTTCTTCGAGACGGGTATCGAGTTCGTCCAACTCCAATCCGGGCATAGCCTCACCCATCATCGCTGATGCTTCGGCAATTACCGCAGGATCATCAAAGTGGTGTGTTGCCATGACGATCGCATCTGCTGTTGTCTTTGGGTCCGACGATTTGAAAATCCCAGAACCCACGAAAATTCCGTCCATTCCATGCCTCATCATCAACGCTGCATCCGCAGGTGTAGCGATTCCTCCAGCCGAGAATGTGATGACTGGTAGCCTACCCATCTCAACAATCTGGAGCAAGATGTCGTGGACATCCTGATTGAATGACTCATCCAGTGCTCCGAACGGAGTCATGGCTACATTTCCTGGCAATACTGACATCGATGCCAACTCATGATATCTATCTACGATGACATCGGTTGCTACCTTGAGGCCTTCCTCATCAAGTGCCTGTATCTGAGCGATTTCCTGTTTGATCAAACGCGAATGAGTAACCGCAGCGACGACATTGCCAGTACCTGCTTCTCCTTTGGTGCGAATCATCGCTGCACCTTCGTGAATCCTGCGCACCGCTTCCCCAAGATGAGTAGCACCACAAACGAATGGAATCGTGAAATCATTCTTGGCAATATGAAAGAATGGGTCTGCCGGAGTCAGAACCTCTGATTCATCAACCATGTCTACTCCAAGTTCCTGCAGAACTGCAGCCTCCATGTCATGTCCAATCCTTGCCTTGGCCATCACCGGTATAGAAGGGGTCTCGATGATACCATTGATCAAATCGGGATGGCTCATTCTTGCAACGCCACCTGCCTTTCTGATATCTGCTGGAACTCGCTCAAGAGCCATGACTGCTGTTGCTCCAGCATCCTCTGCGACCTGTGCCTGTTCTGGAGTGACGACATCCATGATGACGCCCCCTTGTTGCATACGGGCGAAACCTCGCTTGATCAGCTCTGTTCCCTTTCGCATGACCTGTAAATCAGTATTGACTCCCATTGCAATCAACTCGGCGACCATCAACCCCTTGATAAGACTTCAACTGGCGTAGCCAGTTGAATGAAGTCCGTATTTCTCCTGACAAGACAGTGAAACATCAATCATCAGCAAGAACTGGTGAGTCTCCAGTGGCAACCTCAAGTTCGAGAGACTCAGCAGCATTGCGCTCAATCCACTCTTCCTCTTCATCAGGAACATCAGTATCTGCAAAAATTGCTTCAACTGGACATTCTGGAATACATGCTCCGCAATCTATGCACTCATCAGGGTCGATGACAAGATAGGTGTCTGCTTCACGAAATGCTTCTACTGGACATACAGCAACGCATTCCTGATACTTGTGGTCAACGCAACCTGATACTACTACATGGGTCATATTCTTCCCTCAAGGTCGGCGATGAAGAAGTCCAATATGAAGGCTTGCCAAGTTGTTCTACTCCTCTTCTTCCATGAGAGGTGGTATCTGAGCACGTTCTGATAATTCCTCCAATGCTTCAACTGCAACTTCATGTGGAACTTGACCTGGGAAAGTCCTGAGTTTCAATCTGATCTTGACAGCATTTGAAGCCCCTGGCTCGGCGAGAGCAATTTGGGCACTGACTAGACTTGCAAGATCGAGACGGAAATGTATTGCATTGTGTTCATCCATACGCTGTGATAACTGCATCACCAATGTCTTGAGCAGATTCGGGCCCATGTTCCGCAAGGCCTTTTTGATGGCTCCCTTGTTCCCTAATTTGATACTGAAAACATACACTGGAGAGCCATGCCAAGACTTCGTACGTTCCATTTCAACAGCAGAATCATTACCGACGAGCCAAGACAATGCTGTCGCAATAACGACTTCGTCCTCAAGGCCTGAGGAGGTGGCGCGCATGGTCAAGTTGGCGAAAGGCATCTGGCTCAAACCAAGGTTCTGGCCGCGGGCTGATGAACTTCACTGAAAAATCTTGGATTACCAGAAAAGAATCAAGAATCCGAAACAGGCGACGACGAAAATGAGTGGCGCCACCACCAAGGATGTTAGAGCACCATATGCGAACCACTTGTAGCCCATCTTGAACGCAGCCAAGATCATACCTATGAAACCGAAACAAAAGAACAGAGGCAGCAGCTCAATCAGGTCCTCTCCTCCACCACCATACTCCCAATATTGTACAGTTATCTGCTCGACATCTTCATTGCCAGCAGGGAGTGTGAAATCCACGGGAACACCCCACTCACCGCTGTTCTTGGCCAAGGTTTCCCATACATACAGGAATACTGTGTAACTTCCTTCACCTGAATCACACCCGATATCTGCATAGGTTGTCTCCCCATCAATTTCAAACTGTACATTTCCCCAGATGTCGCAATATTGATTCCTGTTTCCGATATCTTTGGAGAAATTCTTGTTTTCTCCATCTCCAATTCCCATCGATGTGCTTCTTTCTGAGTTTCCATCCCACCATGTGACGCGAATATCAAATCCGTCTACAGGAGCATGCGGGAAGTTCAATTCCAGAGTTCCATCCGAGTGCCAGCGGCCTGATTGATAGGCGACTGTAGTGGAGATATCCGTATCGCAATCAGCCCATGCTGTATCATGATGTGAACTATTCTCCCAACGGAATTCAAACTCGAAATATTCATCTTGGCAATTCATACCATGATCACTAGGCTTGAATGTGAAAGTGCCATCTGAATTCTTGGTTATCGTGAATTCTTCATCCCAATCATCATACATGGCTTCCTCACTAGCCACAACGACAATACTCATCACTATCGATAATACGATTGGAAGAAAAAGACCAAGGAAGAATTGACCCTTCTTCATGCCCTCCTTCTCGGGCGGCATGAGACTGGGATCTACCTGTATCACACCTACATTCGTTGTTACGGAGCCACTGAAAGTAGTGGACGGTGTTGCTTCGCCATCGCCAACACCCAAGTCTATGGATACTGGTGCGGAAATCGCGTCATCATCTTTGATGGCGGCTGATTCAGATACTGATTTT
>CAXRJY010000094.1:0-4591 GCA_964230915.1 Candidatus Poseidoniaceae archaeon
GATTCCACGCACGACCGCGACTAAATCCTGCAACATCTGTTCTCCCAGATGCTCGGTTTTCTGTAGAATATCCATGCGCTTCTTGACCACCATCAACGTTGGCGTGCTTTCAACTCCCAGAGCCTTTGCTAGATCCGGTTCAATATCTGCATTGATTCGAGCGAACTTGACATCTGCATGCTCGCCTGCAACCTTGTTGAAAACAGGCTGAAAATCTTCACCCAACGAATCATTTGGATTCCAAATGTCGATGAAAACTGTCTCATTATCCACTAATGTGGCCTCAATATTCTTCCAATCCATATCCAAGGTCCTGCTCAATAGATGCACCCCGCCATGTGGGTTCGTGACTACCTACTTGAAAGAAAGGGGTCACGGTGTTGGAATCTGGCTCCATCACGGATTAGTTGCATTCATCAACTGCCTGCTGCTCGACTGGCCGATGGCGACTTCCAATAGAGCTGTGATGCTCGTACTGCTGATGCTGTTTTCACTGGTTAACATTCCATTCGAAAATAGTGCCGCTGAAGATCCGGTACCCGATGTAGTAATTTCGGAGATTCTTGTTTCTGCAAGCGGTGAGGATTACAATGGTACTGATTGGAACGGAGATGGTGTAATTGGTTCTTCTTCGGACCAATTCATCGAATTGTGGAACCGTGGCGACGTAGCGGTCAACATCTCCGACTGGTGGTTGGATGACACATTGGATGGAGGTTCAGCACAATGCTCAATCGGATGGAACACAACCTTGCATCCTGACTCTAGAATAGTATTCTTCCGCGCCGATACAGGAATTGAACTCGACTATTGGGATGGAGATACTGTCAATCTGAGAATGACGGATGGTACACTGGTAGATTCTCTGAGTTACCCTGCTGAAGATTCGTGGTGGGACACCTCATATGTTCCTAACAATGGTTCACTGGACAAGGTGGAGCCTCCTACTCCCGGATGGATTGGAAGTGACTCATCAGGTGCTTATACCGGTCGCTGTTACACACCTCGCGACCATATCCATCAGGACACCTATATCCTGACTGGCAGAGTGGTCACAATGCAAGGATATTCAGAAGTCATGCTGAACGGTTCCATCAAGGTAACAGATGGGGAGATAGAAGCATTGTGGAACACCGGAGAACAGCCGCCTCTTGGGGTCTCGACTGAAGATGTTCCAGTATTCCATACAGGGGCTACGATTTATCCTGGCCTCATCGATATGCACCAACATCTAACCTACAACCTCGCACCGTTATGGGACCTCGACGTTCACCTCTCTGCAAACAACAAGAATGAATGGGGAGGATATCAGAATCGCTACCAATGGACTGACCATCCAGATTATGGGCCTGAGGTCTCAAAGGTCAAGATCTCAATCCATTCACAACCGTATTGGAACATGGAAAGTCAAGCCATGAAATATGTTGAAATGAAGGAAGTGGTAGGTGGAACCACCTCCATTCAAGGCGATGGCCATAACTACGGTGTAGAGACTCATGACTCGATTCTAGCCAGGAACATTGAGCACTACAACTGGGGGAAGGACGACATAGAGACCAAGATTCTCGAACTACCCTCAGATTACTCAGGTAATCACATCAAGAGTGGAAATTCGTCCGGAGAACTTGATGCATGGTTCCTACATCTGGCGGAGGGTGTCGATCAATCAAGCCTAGATGAATTCGATATCATCGAGAACAATGGGCTATTGGTTGGTGAATTGGTACTCATCCATGGCACTGGATTGACCTCCACTGAATTCAACAAGATGGCCGCAGTTGGAGCAAGCCTGGTCTGGTCTCCAACCTCCAACCTTCTGCTCTATGGACAAACCACGGATGTTACTGCTGCAAAAGATGCAGGATTGACTATCTCATTGGCTCCAGATTGGTCTCCATCCGGAACTAAATCTCCTCTGCACGAACTCAAGACTGCGGATATGTGGGATGAGAAGATTCTCGGAGATATCTTCACTGATTATGAGATGGTACAGATGGTGACTTCCAACGCCGCAGACTCGATGAATTGGGGCGATAAGATCGGTCGAATCGCACCGGGGATGGCAGCTGATTTTGCCATAATCGATTCCTTTGACGAAGACCCTTACAGGAACCTCATCGCTGCTGTAGACCCCGATGTCAGATTAGTGATAATGGGAGGTATCCCGCTGTTCGGAGACCTTGACCTGATGCAAGCGAGGAAAGGAGATGATTACGAAGTGGTCTCAATCGCTGGGGTCTTTGACAAAGCACTGGATGTGACCTTTACCGGAGTCGAAGATGGAACTCAAACATGGGAATCCATAGTAGATGACTTGACTATGGCCATGCGCTTTGACAGAGAAGAGATGTTCGCATATTTTGGAGACAGTTTTGACGACCGTAGTGACTTCGATGATATGTGGGCCTCAGGGTCTTACGGAGAGATTGATGCTGTACCACTGGATCCACTCTTCACATGGGGTGATGAGCGATATTTCAACATCCTCAACAACTCAGCCACCGCCAATGTGCAAGTAGATATGTCATGGATTTACGATACATTCTATGGAGTACCTATGGGCGCTGATGGTGAACGTGATGTTTCTCTCGAGTGGCCAGCAGGCTCAATCTTCAACGGTAGTGAACCCGTAGATGACGGCACTGGCTCTAACGATAATGGAGGAGATGGAGAGAACACCACAACTTCGGACAATGAAACTGGACCTGCAGGAGTCGGAATCGATGACTCGGTTGTCGAAGGTGGTGCCTGTTCACCTGGTGAGACCAAACCTCCGGACAGCGCCGATTGTCGATATTGCGTTTGTCTTGGAGATTCCACATGGAAGTGTGAATCAGATGGATGTGGCGATGAAAACACCCAATCTGAGGATACCAAGGCTGCCGGAATGGGAGCGATGTCTTGGGTTGCAATCGCTTTTGGCATTGGAGGAGTTTTACTAGCAGTCATCGTCTTGATGCGAAAGAAGGAACTCAAACTTGACCCGTGGATGGAGGAACCTGAAGAGGTTGAAATCGGTGTGATTCCCGAATTACCTCCAATTGATGCTGCTCCTTCAAGCACTCCGGACAAGGCGAATACTGAAACCTGAGACGCATCATCGGCCACCATGGCGCCGATGCCGCATGTCGATGCCCCGTCTCCGACAACCCGTATTGTCTTCGTCGGAGCATTCCTGTCTGCAATGAGCGCTACTGCGTTCCTACTGATTGGAAATATGTTCAGCAGTACCGATGGAGACGGGAATATTGCTGTCATCTCAGTAGTTGAATTATTGGCTCAAGACTCTTTGCAGGGTGGTTGGGTCGGACTCATTCTGGCATTGGTTCTACTGTTCCCTGCATATCTAGCACTGATGAGTGCTGTTGGAATGTGGCAACGCAGGGAACGTTTCCAAATGGCCGGCATCTCTTCTGTGGCGGTTCTGATGATACTCTTCATCTCAATTTGGCAATGGTCTCGTGAAGAAACCAATGCAGGACACGATTGGGAAGTAGGAGTGGGAACGTATGGAGCCGGAATCTCGATCATCGCTTTGCTACTGCTCTGGCGCGCGGGTATGTGGTTACTTGAGGACCCTTATCGTGATTGATATTCAGTCCAATTCCCAAGTAGGGCCATCTGCTGTATCAACCACCTTTACTCCCAGTTCATTGAGTTGGTCTCGGATGGTATCAGCCGCTGGCCAATCCTTCGAAGCACGAGCCTCTGCTCGCTTCAACAATAATTCCTCGACCTGTTCACGTATCTGTTCACGACGCGGGTCAACCTGTTCTGACAACATTGTATCTCTTTCAGGTAGTAATCCAAGTACTGCACCTGCAAACTCCTCGAGCCACTCAACCCCATGATTCGCGAACGCCGCTAAATCAGCAGACTCCATGTCTGAACTCAGCACCTTACCGATCTCTCTAACGCCACCCAATACCTTTGCAACCGCCTCTCTTGAATTGAAATCATCATCCATGGCTAGAGCGAAACCCTGAGCCATCTTTTCCAACAACCCTAACGACTTCAGCAGCGGAATAGGAGATGAAACATCTCCCTGAGGCAAAGGTACTGGAGTCTCAGTCATCGATTTCAAAGCCTGTTTGTAGACCTCCAATAAACGGCCATGATTCCGTCCAGCATCATGAAGAAGTTGCTCATTCATGTCTATTGGTGAACGATAATGAGCATTTATCAAAGCGAAACGAAGGACCAATGGGTCTACTTTCTCACAGATATCTCGAATGGTCCAGAAATTTCCTAGACTCTTTGACATCTTCTCACCATCCATGTTGACAAAGCCATTGTGCAGCCAATGATGAACGACTGGAGAGTGACCAGTGTGACATTCACCTTGGAATATCTCCGCCTCATGATGTGGGAATAACAGATCTTGTCCTCCTCCGTGGATATCGAACTGTTCACCAAGATGATCCATACTCATCGCGGTACACTCGATATGCCAGCCCGGCCTGCCCGCTCCCCACGGACTCTCCCAAGTTGGCTCTCCAGGTTTTGCTGCTTTCCACAAAGCGAAATCCTTGTGATCACGCTTTCCTGATTCCGCAACCCTGCCGCCAGCACCGCTGCGTACAGCCTCGAT
>CAXRJY010000095.1:0-4169 GCA_964230915.1 Candidatus Poseidoniaceae archaeon
AGATTGGAATATTGATGCGATGTTCTGCTCCAATGGACCGGGAGACCCTGCCCACCCCGGCAAAGCGACTGCGGCTAGAATGACCATTGCTGAAGCAGTAAGCAGTGGTATGCCAACCATGGGAATCTGTCTCGGACATCAATTGTTGGGACTTGCTTGCGGACTTACCACTTACAAGATGAGATATGGACATAGAGGTGCCAATCAACCAGTACTGGATCTGGTTTCACAAACTGTGGCTATTACTTCTCAGAACCATGGTTTTGCGGTCGAAGATCCAGAGAAGGGAATGCTGGCAGCACATCCCAGTGGAGCCAATAGTGGGCCACAGGAGAATCTGGCTGGAGTTGAAGCAGTTGTCAGACATGTCAATGCAAACGATCGAACAGTCGAAGGTTTGGATATCAAGTCTCGACCAGCATTCAGCGTTCAGTACCACCCCGAAGCCTGCCCAGGGCCACACGATGCAGCACCTCTTTTCGAACGCTTCTCTGCTCTTGTGTCTGAACATATGCGAGGTGGTGATTAGTGCCTCGTAGAGATGATATCAAGAGCATCATGATTCTTGGTAGTGGCCCAATACGCATTGGTCAAGCAGCGGAATTTGATTTCAGTGGTTCACAGGCCTGCACTGCATTGCGAGAAGATGGCTTCAAGACTATCCTGGTAAATTCCAATCCGGCGACCATTCAAAATGATCCCGAGATGGCAGATAGAGTCTACATTGAACCTCTACTTCCCGAAGTTGTACGTTCGATAATGGAGAAAGAGAAACCAGATGCTCTGTTGGCAGGTATGGGGGGTCAGACCGCACTGAACCTTGCCACGGACCTTGCTCATGCAGGTGTATTGGAGGAATTAGGAATAGAATTGATTGGCAGTGATTTGGATGCTATCGACAAGGCTGAAGATAGAGATCTGTTCAAAAAGGTCTGCGAATCAATCGACCTACCGGTCCCCTTCGCTCTTGCTTGTAATTCAATGGATGAAGTGTTGAAGGCGGCTGATGAAATCGGAAGTTGGCCCCTTTTAGTGAGGCCAGCATTCACCCTTGGTGGATTGGGTGGAGGAACGGTTTGGAATACAGGGCAACTGGTTGAAGTCGCCAGCCTTGGTCTGAGAAACAGCCGTATCAATCAGGTTCTCGTTGAGGAATCAATACTTGGCTGGCAGGAGCATGAATACGAGGTCATGAGAGATGCATCGGATAATTGCATCGTTGTCTGCACTATGGAGAATATTGACCCGATGGGAGTTCATACTGGAGAAAGCGTTGTTGTCGCACCACAACAGAGCCTCTCTGATGCAGATCATCAGCATCTCAGAGACTGTGCTTTACGTCTGATAAGAGCATTGAACATCTGTGGTGGATGCAATGTTCAATTTGCTTACAATCAGGCCACAGGCGAGGTCAGAGTGATAGAGGTCAATCCGAGAGTAAGTCGTTCAAGTGCATTGGCTAGCAAGGCTACTGGATACCCCATTGCGAGAATGGCTGCCAAGATAGCGGTCGGATATACCTTGGATGAATTGCCAAATCCAATCACTGGGCACGGGACTACAGCGGCATTTGAACCGACTCTGGATTATTGTGTTGTCAAGATTCCGCGTTGGCCATTCGATAAATTCCGTACCGCTGACCGTACTCTCGGCACTTCGATGAAATCAACGGGTGAGGTAATGGCAATAGGCCGTTGTTTCGAGGAAGCCTTCCTCAAAGCATGGTCTTCATTGGAGACTGGTGAGCCACATCCTCGACCGTTGACAAGGGCTGATGAGAGTGATGGTGAAGGTATGGCTGAAAGGGCTACTGAGCCTTTGCCAGATGCAACTCTGGTGGAATGGCTGAATGTTGCCACAGACAAACGCATGGGTGCATTATTCGAAGCGTTCCGTAGAGGTTGGCCGATAGAAAGGGTTCACGAGGTGACGAGGATGACACGTTGGTTCCTGTATAGGTTCCAGAATCTTGCAAGGACCGAAGCCAGTATCGTTGACCATATTGGAAGCATAGGTAGTATTGATGCCCATTCCATGCGAGAATGGAAACAACTCGGTTTCACTGATGCTCATATCGCCGATGCCAAAGCAGGCTTTCCCGCCAGTGGGTGGAAGAAGATTCCTCAAGCGGCAGGTGAATCTGCAGTAATGAAAAGGAGACACGAACTCAAGATTCACCCTCGCTATCGGATGGTTGATTCATGTGCTGCAGAGTTCGCTGCAGCAACGCCGTATTACTACTCGACTTACGAAGGAGCAGATGATCCAGGTATCGATACGCTTCTCAATATCGAAGAGAGATTAAAGGAACGTATGGTGGTGATCGGTTCTGGACCTATTCGTATAGGTCAAGGGATTGAATTCGATTATGGATGCGTGCACGCGGTTGGAGCGATTCGCCAATCTGGTAGAGATGCAATAATCATCAACAACAATCCGGAGACGGTTTCCACAGATTTCGATACGAGCGATCGTCTGTACTTTGAACCATTGACACTTGAATGTGTTTCAGAGGTTCTACTTCGAGAGAAGGCTCATGGAATCCTCCTGCAATTTGGTGGACAAACTGCAATCAATCTTGCTCTACCACTTGAGTCACGATTTCCTTACCTAAAGGAGATGGGATTGCATACCAAGATAATGGGAACCTCTACAGATGCTGTGGATGAAGCCAGTGACAGAGAGAGATTCGAAGCCTTTGCACAAAGAATTGGTCTTAGGATGCCTCGTGGAGCGATTGGAACAAATGCTGACGAGGTCAGGAGTGCCGCTAGTCAGATCGGTTTTCCAGTATTGATTCGCCCTTCGTATGTACTCGGCGGGAGAGGAATGGAGGTTCTTGCTGATGAGAAACAATTGCAGGCATATCTGGATGAAGCGTATCTTGCCTCCGATAAGCCGTTACTTGTCGATGAATATCTTGGTCATGCTACCGAACTAGATGTTGATGCTGCTTGCGATGGTCAACAGGTACTGATTGGCGCTGTTATGGAACATCTCGAAGAAGCAGGTATTCATTCTGGTGATTCCACCTGTTTTATTCCAACTCAAACCATTTCTGCCAAGATGTTGGAAGATGTTGAGAAGCAGACTGAGCAGATAGGTCTTGGACTTGGCATCGTTGGTTGTTTCAATATACAATTCGCAATTCAGGATGACAGACTCTACGTCCTTGAAGTGAATCCACGTTCGAGTAGAACTGTTCCTTTCGTAGCAAAATCAACAGGAGTTCCGATGGCGAGAATTGCCGCTCGTGCTACAATGGGAGATTTGTTCGTACAACAATCGATTCCCCAGCGCCGAACTGATCTGGTCTGTGTCAAGGCTCCGGTATTTCCTTTCATCAAGTTGACAGGTCTTGACCCCGCTCCTGGTCCTGAAATGAAATCAACAGGTGAGGTGATGGGTTCTGACCCAGAAGCCGATGCTGCATATCTCAAGGCAAGACTGGCCACTGAGATCCCAGTCAACACAACAGGTGGAGCCTATGTGACCGTGCGTTCATCCGACAAAGAGAATGTCGTACCGATGGTAAGAGACCTGATTGACCTTGGATTCAAGGTTCATGCAACACCGGGTACTGCAGATGTCATGCGTAGAAATGGGCTATCGGTTGAAACTGCATATAGAATCGCTGATTCAAAGCAACCTGATGCATTGAATCTGATGCGAAGTGGTGATATTCAATTCGTCATCAATATCCCTACTATCAGTGGGGGGGCTGTTCGCGATGGGAACATGATGCGGCGCCTTGCAGTGGAGATGAACATCCCATTCGTAACTACCTTGTCTGGTGCAAGGATGGAAGTTGCTGCAATCAGAGCCGCAGGTCGTGGGCCAACGGTTCCGCAACGGTTGAAGGTCTCATATCTCAAGGATTGAACCAAGTTGCAAGGCTCAGTACCCAACCGATATTCAGGATGGCGTGGCCAGCCATCAGTCCGACCACTGATCTTTCTTTGAGAGCGAGAAGGTCGCCTACAATACCTAGGAAAACTGCCAACAACAATGCTCCAGCCCAACCCATGGATGGTGCCAGCAATTCCAATTCATAGAGGTGGAGAAGTAACCAGAGGGCATTCTGCAATGCTATTGCCTTTGGTTCCCCCCAGCGTTCTGCTGCTTGTAGCAACACGAAACCTCTGGTCCAAAGGTCGGTGATCATGGCC
>CAXRJY010000096.1:0-3092 GCA_964230915.1 Candidatus Poseidoniaceae archaeon
GAAGAATCTTGTTTGTGCGAGGCTTGATGAAGGGATGATGAGGGTGTTGTCCCATGATGCAGGGTGAACGCCGCCACCCCAAGGCGGCATTTTTCGGCCTTTGGGTCGGTGCATCTTTCTTGTTATTCACCCTACTGAATGTTCATTTCGCCCCATGGCCAGGGCATTTTGGGCAGAAATTCTACGGTTTGCCATTTCTCTTTGATTTGTTTGGTGGTGATAGTTCACAACCGATATGGGGGACAAAACATGTCTACAGTACGCAAGATTGGGCTTTGCTAGTAGCTTCAATTGCTGGATTTACTACTGCATGGTGGGGGCATCGTTTCCGTCCGCAGATGTCAGTTCCTGATGCAATGGATGAATCCAGCATGCGTGAGGAGATCGAGTCTCTTTCAATTTCTGTTGCAAGTGGTGAAGCATCAGTCAATCCAAACACCGCCTCAATCGTTGCAGGAATCGTTGGTCAGATGTCTGCGCAGAGCGATGAGGAAGTGAGTGGTGCGATAGGAGCTTTGTCCAAAGGTGAATTTGGAGAAGGCGCTGCTAGAATAGTCAGTGAACGTCCAAAGATCGAAGGGCATATTGAATTGAAAGAAGAAGCACCAGGGATTCCATTACCGGAAGGAGACCATGCCCAATCTACCTCTGGTCAATTCAATCAGATTCCATTACCATCGGTTCAAGAATTGGGTGATGAAGATTCAGAGATCATACAAGAGTTAGAGAGTCGTGCAATTACTGGTGGAATGGATGTCTTCTCATCTAATACCAAGCCCGGTGTTTCTCCCGAAGTGATCATTGATTCTCCAATCGAGGTTACGCCAATGCCACCAGCATTGCCCTCTCTTGATGAATTGGAAACTGATACGGAAGAGGAAGAAGCAATCTCTATGCCTAGTCTTCCAGCTTTGCCCGGATTGCCTTCTCTTCCGAATCTAGATGATTGATACTGGTTCTGCGGCGCTTTATTGTGGAACGTGATGCCGCCACTATCTATGGGGGGCCGGTTTGAAGAGTCTACACAAGCCTTGTTCGACTCTCCAGGTGGTCAGATTCTCTCTTCATTACGAAACCATTTGAAGAAAAGAGCATATGCATTGTTAGCATTCTTTATTCTTGGCTTCATGTTGGCATTTCCATTTGCTGGCCATCTTATTTCATGGCTTGTTGACGGTTCTGGTTTTGTCCCATCTGGCACAGATGTAATCGTTCTGTCTCCGATTGAGTTGTTGGCATTGAAGTTGAGAATCTCTGCATATGCTGGCCTTTCATTGGCATTCATGCTGATGTTGGTCGATGTATTGCTACATGGACTCAGGCATCCTGCAGTCAAACAGCGAATTGATGAGGCAGGTCTACAATTACCGCGTCCAGGGCCAGCATTCGTTCTCAGTTTCACTTCTGCATTGTTATTGATTGTCGTCTCTCAATGGTGGACCTTATCGGTGATAGTACCATTGGTGTTGGAATATCTGGCCAAGGATGCTGCGGCATCAGGATTGGACACGACTTGGAGGTTGTCATCATTCATCGGGTTCATTCTCAATCTCTGTTTTGCAGGATTGATTGCCTTTCAGACACCATTGGTCACAATGTTGCTCATCAGAAGCGGAGCAGTTGAACGAGCAGTCGTCAGTTCCCATCGCCGTCATGTATGGTTTGCAGCAGTTGTAGTAGGGGCTATCTTGTCTCCACCTGACCCCCTGTCAATGATTCTTGTCGCCGCACCGATGTTGGTGCTGTTTGAATTAGCATTGTTGTTTGATAGAATTCTATCATAGTCAGGATTCTTCAGCACCGCCACTCTTGAGTGCATCTTCTTCTCTAGCCACTTTGATACCTTCATCAACATCGACCCAGCGCATGATTATCGTTCCAATCAGGATGATGATGAGGATTGAAAGAATTCCCAGTCTATCGTCGAAAGCGGTGGATAAGAGGAAGTATATCCATGGACCAATTACACTGGCGGCCTTGCCTATGAATCCAAAAAATCCAAAGAACTCGGTCGATCTAGATTCTGGAACCATCATTCCAAACATGGATCTGGCAAGTGCTTGACTACCCCCCATTACGATTCCAACGAATAGTCCCAGAACCATCCATTGTAGATCAATTCCCATACTCAAAGGCTTCCAAATGGTGTTTCGCAAAATCTCTGGCCATGAATCGATTGAACCTTCACCAATCTGGCTGGGGTGGTTCTCGCCGTATACCATCTTGGCTGAAACTCCTTCTGATGCAGGACCATCGGCGATAAACAGTGTGAACTCTGTCGACTTTATGGCCTGTGTAAGGTTGATGATATCTGCTGATGACATATTCAAGCCATTTTTGAGTCCCCATGTCTGGTCCCATTCTTTGTGCAACTTATCATCTTCAAGATCCAGTTCATGTCCATCCATTATCGAGATGACATAGGTATCTTCTCCGCTGATGTAATGTGCTCGATATACGAATTCATCTTCATCTTCGGGTTCAAGAGCGCAGAATCCAGTAGCCAAGGCTATGATGACGCACCACCCAACAAGTGAGACGATCAATGCCTTCTTTGTAGTGATCTTCTCGGCTAGGCGGCTGAAAGCCAAGGCGCTCGGGGCGGCAACGAATTGTATCATCAGAATGACAATCATATTGGTAATCATTGAGACACCTAGCACATCACCACCAAAAGCGCCAGCGATTGAAAGCACGGTTTGAATACCATCATTGAACATCAGATAGGCGATTAGGTAGATCAGCAGGACTCTGAATCTTGAAAGTTCTCGGAAGGTTTTCTTCAATTCCTTGGTTGCCATTTTCAGAGCACCAACCGTACTCATATTCTTGACCGGTTCTGCAATCACAGGTTCTGGAACATCTCGGAAGGTGAATACCGAGAAACCCCACCACCAGATTCCTACAGAAGCTAGAGAGAGTCGAATCATCACATCACTGTTATCAGTAGCCATCAGAAGTGCAAGATGTATCGCTAGAAGTAATCCTCCACCAATGTAGCCATAGGCGAAACCCCTACTGCTGATACTATCCATCAATTCTTCATCTCCCATATATGGAAGCAGGGCATTAGATCGGAAGAGCGTCGTGTA
>CAXRJY010000097.1:0-11276 GCA_964230915.1 Candidatus Poseidoniaceae archaeon
AAAGGCTCTGAGGAAATCGTACTAAATGAAGCGAGAAGACTTTTGTCGGAATTGAAGGATGCAGGTATTCGTTGCCGTATTGATGAGCGCGACTTGAGACCTGGTCAGAAGTACTACGATTGGGAAATCAAAGGCGTTCCACTGAGGCTTGAATTGGGTAGCCGTGATATCGAGAACAACTCCGTATTTGCTGCAAAGCGAACTGGAGGAAAGACTCCATTACCTAGAGATGATGTAATATCTGCTGTAAAATTCCAGTTGGAAGAGGTAGAAGCAGAATTGAAATCCAGAGCAGCAAGTCATATGGAAGGTAGAGTCAGACCACTTCCAGCATTGGTGAAATCTGACACAGGCTGGAGTCTTGAGGAAGAAATCGAGGAAGGAATAGTTCACGAGATTGCCTTCGACGGTAATGATGCGGATGCAGAAGTGTTAGAGCGAACGACTGGATTATCATTCTTGGGAGATGCAGTAGAGCCATTTGCAGAAGACATGAACTGTGCAGTGACTGGAAAGCCGACTCGCAGAAGAGTTTGGTTGGCGCGAACTTATTGAACACCGCGTTCAATCAATATTCTAACAGCCTTCACCAGTGCCAACATATCATCTAGTGCCCAATGTTCACCACGGGCATCAACCATATGTGCCCGTGGTTTTTCTTTATTCCCAATGTCTTCTAATCGGTTTGCGACAACTGCAGTCATGCCCGCATTCTCAATCTGTGCTGATGCTCTATGGACAAGATCGGCCATCTTCACTCCAGTTTCGAGTTTGAAGCCAATTCTTACACTTCCTTTACACATATCCTTCAACTCCTCGATATGTTTGGAGCCTTCGCTCAAAGTCACCTCCCAATTTCCTTGCATTGAACCAAACTTACCTTCAATCGGCGTCTCTACTAGATAGTCGAGAACAGCAGCACAATGTATCCAGCCATCGATGGAATCATTGGCCAATGCTTTGAGTTCCTTGAGCATTGTTTGCGGCTCAAGTGCATCGATTACCAATGGTAGTTTGAAGCTTGGAGTGGCAGTATGCGCTCCAGCAACTACAGTGACATCGTGCCCTGCTCGGTGTAATTCTTCTGCAATATGCCATCCTGTTGCACCGCTGCTAGTGTTCTGAATATATCTCACGTCATCGATACTGCTCCGAGTCGCTCCGAGAGTGATTACAACCGACCTTCTATCCGGTAATTGAGAATTGACCAAATGAGAAAATGCTGCAACGATGCTGACTGGGTCGTCCTGCTTCTTCTTTCCTTCAATCACTGGCCCCCAGTGTAATAGCATCCCAAATCTATGGAGTTCTTCCTCCAATTCTTTGGTAATTGGGTCTGCTGCTAGATCTTCGTGCATACTGGGTACCAACATTATTGGCACTTTACGCCCACGAGCGGCTGACAATGCCATGAGGAGTGGAGTATCCATCATTCCTTGAACCAGTCCAGCTAGATGATGCCTAGTAGCGGGGCAAACCAATGCTGCATCAAAATCATCGAGTTGAATCATTTCACCATCCCAATCAGAGATGACTTCTGAAGAACTTGCCCCTGAAAGTGCCAGGGGAGTGACAATCTTCTGTGCAGAATGTGTCATCACAACAGTCACCAATGCGCCATGTCGACGCAATTCTCTGGCTACCTTAACTGATTCAACTGCAGCGATTCCACCGGTCACTCCTAACAGGATACGTTTTCCTTGCAACCCATCTCCATGGGAGTCGACGGCAGTATCCCTCATCCGTTCCACATATGTTCGCAGCAAGAACTGCACAAAGCCCCTTCGGCTGATTTCGCAACCGGTTGAATGATGAAGTGCTCATGAATGGGGTTGTTTGATGGCCAAGGACCCAAATGAATTGGTGATGGCGGGCAGCGTACCGACAAACCATTCTCAACACCCATTGGAAGCACTACATCGACAGATCAGTTTCGTGATGATTGGGACCATTTTCCTGTTTGCACTCTTCGTTTGGTCGATACTGAATGGAATCTCGTCAGGATTCGGCTGGGTTGCGGTATTCCCTTGTATCATTCTAGGCATGATATGGTCCGGATTCAGGAATCGTAAAGAGTGGGCTTACCCATTCGCGGTTGGACTCAATGCTGCTGCAATTGTTTTGTTTGGATTAATGTCAATCATATTCTTACTGAGTGGCGATGCTCTATCCATGCTATTGGGAATTCTGTTGTTATTCACCGCCATAGCTTCAACCAGAAGATTGAACATCATGCGGAATGCTTTGTTCAAGGCATGGTATCTCGGCTTGGAGATTCCAATGTATGGAATGGATCTACAACAAGGTGAGATATATGCCTCTTGTCCTAATTGTTCCTCGATACTAGCCATCAGGCCAGCCCAGTTATCTCATGATGATGATTGTCCATCATGTGGAGGTAGCCTAGTTTCTGAGGACACTGTACAAAGTGTCAGAGAAGAAGAATGAACTCAGCGGGAAGCAAGAGTCAGATTCTTCCACATATCTTCTGGTACTTCCATCGAAAGTCGCAATCCACCCATAGCACCTAGACGCACTGGGTCATCAACCACGTGAACGTTGACCTCTCCAAGATCGGATAGGCGTTCTTCAATCAATGCTCCAAGGCCACGAATACCAGAACCTCCGCCTGCAAGAATCATATTCTTGCGGAAGGAATCATGGTACTCCGGGTTTGAAGAAGCAACCAATTCCTTTACATTCTCAACGATCGGATCGACAATGCTTTCACAAGCTGTCTGGATACAGTCGGTGATATCCAAGGTCATTGCTTTACCTTCAATAGAGAAATCAACCATCACAGGATCATCTGGTTGCGATGAACCGGTGAACGAATGTTCCTCTTTCCATCTACGAGCCATGTCTTTGGTTACTTGTGCTCCATTGTACTTCATCTGAACTTGCTCGATAATTTGATTGTCGACGTAATCACCTGCATATTGACTGTGAACTTGATCAGAAGGCTCAGGAATGGTGCCATATACACGGCAGATATCTGTAGTTCCAGCACCGATGTCAATAACCAAGGTATGCTCAAGCATATCCAAAGCATAGGCGACAGCGAATGGTTCAGAGATAATCATACAGGCATTAACTGTTCCAGCAGCAGCATCGAAGATGTATGTCTTGTCAACATATGAGGCTTCAGCAGGGGCACCGATAACAGCCACTACACGGTCATAATCTTCAGGATCGGATAATCCAATCAGATGTGTAATGAAATGAGCAATGAATTCTCGGTCTTTCTGGGAATCTTTGATGACTCCGTGTTCCAAAGGACGGAATAAATCCAATGCAAGGCGGTTTTTCAAAGCATCTTCACCGAATAGAACATCTCGCTTGAGGAAGTTACGAGCGATGTGGTCCTTTGGTGTGCCAATAACCGTCAACTCTTCTTCTTCATGGCTTTCACTAGAAACCATGACAGATCGGAATGTTCCAAGATCTACTCCAATATACAGTACTTCGCCTGCCATATAACTCACTCAAGCAATCGGACCTGAAGGCGACTTATGAAGCATACCACGACTCGGCCCCGATTTAATCAAATCCAATTCTGACAATTTGTGCAATACCAAGCAGAATATTCAGGGTAAAGTTCGGACATGGAGCCGCAGCCGGTACACTCTTTGACTGCGCTATCACCAAAAATACCCATGACGATTCGAACATGATCAGCATCACTGATTCCCAATTGTTCTCGCATGGCCCACAGCATCTGGTCTTCACTGGGCGAGATGATTCCATCCTCAAGGACAATCTCTACTGCTGCTTGATAATCCTCGACCATTCTGATATCTCGAGCATCCATCGAAACTCCGCCCTTTTCAGCTATGATATCTTGACCCCCTGGGTCGTCTACAAATATTACTAGAGATGCCGAATCCAAGTCGGAACTCTTCATTTCAAAAAGCACTGCTGAACCTTCATTTGAAGCATAAACATAGTTGGATAACCTATTGATGATACTGGCAATATTTCTCGCGGTATCATCAATCGTTCGACCTCTTCTCCATCCTCTGCTATCGTCTTCATCATAGCCATAGAATTCAGTTCCAAGACCAGGGTACTCAAGTCTGATTTCTTCACCGCCATCAAAATCATTGTTCAGCAAAGTTATCGATGCAACTACAGTGTTGCTGATATTATCATCATCATCAAATGATATCATCAATGGTTTTCGTTCTTCACTAGCCACATTGAAAGTACCTTGAAGTCCAGTCATCCACTTATCCTCTAGACGTTGTAGACTAGCTTCTTGTTCTCTCGACAGATTCTTGTCAATGCCAAGAACACCGCGCAACTGTCCACTCGCCAACTCTTGTTGGAATTCACCAATGAGTTCTGCATCTCTGCGATGATTAGGAGGAGGGCCTCTCTTGGCTTGAACATGATCGGGGTCTCTCCATTCGTATGAACACTTGGAACATATCAAGAAACCTTCTAGAGAAGACGGTTCTGCTTCTCCTCTGCAACGTGGGCAATCTCCCTCTTCATCAACGTTCAAGTTCTCTCCAGCCGCCTTCCTTCCACGCCTGATGCCCATTCCCATATACAAGCGAGGAAAGACAACGGCAAAGAAGGTTTGCAGGAATATGGCTTCAAATCTTCTCCAATATGGTGGAGATTCCCATTCCTCCACCTATACACATTGATGCCAATGCATATTCGCCAGCCTGCCGCATCAGTAGAGAGGCTGCCTTGCCTGTGATTCTTGCGCCACTGGCTCCAAGTGGGTGGCCAATAGCCAAAGCTCCTCCATCAATGTTCAACCTCTCATCATCCTCAGAAATCCCAAGATCATCAATGACTGCCAAAGATTGAGCGGAAAATGCTTCATTGAGTTCGATCACATCGACATCATCCAATTTCAGACCTGCTCTATCAAGTACCTTCTTGGAGGCAGGAACCGGGCCAATACCCATCACTTCAGGAGGAACTCCCGCCACTGCAGTAGAAAGAATACGGGCCAATGGGCGAATCCCTCTGTTTTCTGCATATTCTTCGGAGCAGACCAAGGTGAATGCGGCACCATCCGTCAACGGTGAAGATGTAGCAGCCGTCACTGAACCATCTGCGAGAAAAGCAGGAGATAGCGAGGCCATCATCTCCAAGGTCGTATCAGCCCGAATGCAACCATCGTCAGAAATAGGAATTCCATCATTGGAAATCTCCACCAGTTCATCAGACAATAGACCTGAATTCTGTGCAACTGCCGACTTCTGGTGACTTCGTAGTGCGAATTCTTCCTGCCTTCTCCGATCGATTGAATGCGAATTTGCTAAATTTTCAGCAGTTAGACCCATGTTGATGTAAGCATCAGGATATTCTGATTCTATTGCGGGATGCAAATCCCTATTCCATCCACCTCTTTTGACAAGAGACATTGATTCAACACCGCCACAAAGGAATAAGTCTCCCGAACCAATAGAAATGGCTCCTGCTGCATCATGAATAGCTTGCATGGAAGAGCCGCACAAACGATTGGTGGTCACTCCAGGAATGCTTGTTGGCAATCCGCTCAGATAGGTTACCATTCGGCCCAGATTCAATCCTTGAACACCTTCTGGATATGCACATCCGAGCATCAAATCTTCGATATCATCAACTCTGACTTCAAGTCGATCAAGCAATTCCATGATTACTTGAGAGGCCATATCTTCAGGCCTGACAGCAGAGAGTAACCCCTTGTGAGCCCGGTGAAATGGTGAGCGAACATACCCGGCGATGACAGCGGCCATGGTCAATCGAGAGGGGGTGCGTTGTTCAACATCACGGTGGACGAAACCGTTCACGTTATGAATAGAGGGCGGGTGGACGGCTTCGGTTCATATGCTACGTCAATGCAGAGCGCACGGATATTTCGAGGGACAGAATTGTCCAGTATGCAACGAAGAAGGAAAATTCATCATGAGTGAAAGAGAAAGAAATGGAATTGGTAGAATGATGGCTGGGGTCCTCCGCCATTTCCCTGAGAAGTTCAATATTCAACTTGATATCAACGGTTGGGTCAGTTGCAATGCACTTTGTGACGCCTTCAAAGAAGCGAGACATTACTACCACTGGTTGCGACCTTGGCATTTTGAGGCAATCGCTTCTGCTGAAGCCAAGGGCAGATACCAAGTTGAGGGTGAAATGGTGCGAGCAACTTATGGGCACAGCATCGAAATTGAGTTGGATCTTCCAACTGATGATATCCCTGAAGCCCTCTATTACCCATGCTCCGAAGAAGACCTACAGAATCATTTGGAATTGGGCATCAAGGCTGCAGACAGGCAACATGTGCATCTCTCAAAGACCATCTCAAATGCAATGGAAGCAGGCCATGTTCGGATACACAGGCCGAGAATTCTTGAGGTTGATACCGTTCGAGCAATCGCTGATGGCAACACCATCTATCGCGCAGGTACTACCGTATATCTATGTGAAGACATCCCAAGTGACTATCTCGATGTCTTACCAGAAGATGACCAGATGATTACAGAAATTATCGCTGTTTGGGAAGAAGAGTGATTATTGGAATTTGCCGCAAGAAACGCAGAATTCCATGTCGCCTTCCAGCGGCTCCTCGCAGTACGTACATGCAGTACCTCCGCCTTGAGCAGATTTTCGCTGTATGGTATCCGATGTAGCAATGAGTCTAACTGCCTTTTCCAATTCCACAGGATCTTCTCCTGCCTGTTTCAATTCCTTCCAGCGATAACGAAATGCGATAGCCTCTTGAATGGCAGATTCTACCTGTAAACGCCTTCTTTCTCGCTCGATTGAGTCACCAATTTCTTCGCACTTGTCCAATTCAGTCTGAAGATGTCGCTGGAACTCATCCACAGTAGGATGTTCACCCATGAGTGCGCCAGCAGGGGCTCAGTCTTCAGACCACCGGCGAATGACTTTGAGGAGGAATCCCTTGCGCAGTACATGGAAGGCCGTCGAGTTCTCATCAAACTCGGAGGAGGATTGATTACATTCAAGGAAGAGTTGTGTAAAGTCCGCACAGATGTATTGAATGCATGCGCTGAACAGATCGCCGAAATCGTCGAATTGGGATGGAAGCCAATAATTGTCCATGGCGCAGGTGGTTTTGGACATCTAAGGGCCAAGGAATTCTCCTTGAATATTGGTAGAGATGATTCGATAGTTGGACAGAATGAAGCAGTGGATTTGGTAAGGGCAGAAATGCTTGAGTTGAATTCCCATGTATGCAGTGCGCTCATTGAGAAGGGATTGCAAGTATCTTCTCACCCTCCGCACACATGGTCAAGAGGGACGGGGCAGGGTTTTAGTGGCACGTTGGAGCGATTTGATACTGAAGGGCCGGTTATTCCTGTCACTCATGGCGATGTCAATGATTGTGACGAGCCACAAGGTTTCGGAATATTGTCTGGAGATCATCTTATGCAAAGACTATCTTCGATTGAAGGGGTTTCGAAGGCCATTTTCGCGATGTATGGAGTAGATGGAATAATGACACACCCTCCCGGTTCTGAGGAAAGGAGTGTTCTGATTGAGAAGATTGACTCTGATAGCAGTTTCACCCCTTCTCATGATGCAAGAATTGATGTCACCGGAGGGATTGATCTCAAATTGTCTTGTGCTAGAAGTATGGCTGCGAATGGGTTGGATGTATGGATGGTGAATGGCGAATATCCGCAACGGATGGTCGAAGTCTTGACTCAAGGAGACACGATTGGAACCAATGTCGTTGAATGAGCCTATTCTAATGAAGGACCATGTTTTATGCTGAGAGCGTTTGCGAAAGATGGGTACAGACATGGTCGATTGGGATTCAGCCGAATCTAATCAACTACGGGGGCACGATTCTACTCAATCATCGATGATGGAAGAGGTAGTCATTCAAGTCGATGAACTCGATAATCGAGTAGGGGGGCAGACAAAACTTGCTGCTCATTATGGCTCTGGATTCCTACATCGAGCATTCTCAGTTCTGGTTTTCGATTCGGATGACCGAATATTGCTACAGAAGCGATCTTCTGACAAGATTACATTCCCAGGAGTCTGGGCCAATTCTTGTTGTTCACATCCACTGGATGTGGAATCTGAAAGGAATGGGTTTCAGGGAACTATAGTTGCTGCAATTCGGAAGATGGAGCAAGAACTGGGAGTAGACCCATCCACTCTGAAGGCCGAAGATTTCATTCCTGCATCCAGAATGCTATATTGGTCGCGTAGTGATGATGAATGGTTAGAGAAGGAATTGGACCACCTTCTAATTCTACGCAAGGACATAGTTTGCAATCCTAATCCAAACGAGATTGAAGAGTTGCGTTGGTTCAATAGGGAAGAATTTTCAGAATTCATGGATTCTTTCACAACACCCAATTCAGATTCAACTACAACTGAAAAGAATGTCATTGCCCCCTGGTTCAAATTGATTGTTGACAATTTGCTAGATGACTGGTGGAGCGACCTGGATTCGGTCTCAGATGATGGCAAAATCCACCGTTTCGGCAGACTTGATCTTGGCGATTTCGAGAAGCGTCAAGCCGAGAATCTAGATGCGGCAATCTCTAGATGTCGGCCAAAGGTAGAGGAGATAATCATGGATGCATTATCCAAAAGCGGAGTGGAACGATTACGTCGGGCCATGACTCATCTGTTGGAAGGCGGAGGAAAAAGGGTGAGAGCCACATTGCCAAGACTTGTGGGTGAAGCACTTGAACCAGGTAGAAACGAGTACTCAGACCACGAGTTAGCAGGGGCAGCATTGGAGATTATCCATAATTTCACATTGGTTCACGATGATATCATGGATGATGATGATGTCAGAAGAGGTAGGCCTTCGGTCCATATTGAGTATGATATTCCAACCGCAATCAATGCCGGAGATGCAATGCTGGCAATAGGTTTTGAGATACTGGTTGGTGAACCCGGAGAATTGGATGGAATCAAGATGGAATATCTTGAACAGGTTGTTCGGGCAATTTCAGGAATGGTGCGCGGTGTTTCAGAAGGCCAACAATTGGATATCGCGTTTGAGAAGGAGGAGAATGTTGGGACCGAGGAATACCTTAGGATGATTGAGGGAAAAACAGCTATCATGTTCAAGACCGCTGCTGAACTTGGAGCATTACTGACAGGTTCCAATCAAGAGATTGTTGACATCTGTTCAAGGTGGGGGAGAGAGATGGGTATGTGTTTCCAGTTGATGGATGATTTGATTGATGTCCTTAGTGATGGAGAGACATTAGGTAAACCAAGAGGTAGCGATATAGCACAAGGGAAGCGGACATTGATGGTATTGCATGCCCTCGAACAGGGAGGAGATGATGCAGAGTCCTTGGAATCAATTCTAGGTAGTGGCGATTCTGCAACACAGAATGATATCGATACAGCAATTGCCATTCTACAAAGGAGCGGTTCTATCGATCATGCAAGAGAAATGGCTGCATCACACCACAAAGCGGCTCATGATGCTCTAGATGAATTACCATTCTGGGTGGAATTGACCGCTCTGAGAGAACTTACTGACTGGCAAGTAAAGAGAATTTCATGAATGATATTCATTCAATCCGTGTAATACTCTTCTGTTGGGACATCTGCCTTGAGCCCCTTTCGCTGGCGAATATTCCCTACTGTCTTCTCAAATAATTGTGGCGGGAGAATATCGAAGCCACAGTTCTCGCTGTTCCATACTGCACGACCTTGACTTGCAGCGCGGATATCGTTTGAGAAACCAAAAGTCTCAGCGACTGGAACGGTTCCAACCACTGTAGTGACTTCACCATCAGCGGGCATGTCTTCAATCACTCCACGACGGTTGGATATCTCTCTTGAAACACCTCCAAGCCAATCATTAGGCACACTTACGAACATCTTCTGCATTGGTTCCATTATCACTGGACGTGCTCTCAGACAAGCTCCCTTGATTGAATTCCTCACAGCCGGAATCGTCTGTGCTGGACCTCTATGGATGGCATCCTCATGCAATTTTGCATCTACCAAGCGGACGAACATCCCCATCATTGGCTCTTCAGCAATAGGTCCTCGCTTACATACGGCATTGAAGGCCTCGATGATTAATTCTCTTGTTTCGTGCAGATTTTGAATACCCTTGGTATCATTCACCAGTACATTGGTTCCGTTGATGGCGTAAATCTTGCGCATCAAGTCCCTATCCATTCCATCGAATTCGCCGAATTTGTTTCCTACTTCCTTTGCATCCTTGTTCCTAACTGCTCCATCTCCGAAGTGCCCTTCCCTGAGTGCCTGAATGACTTCCAGCGGAAGTTTCTCTACCTCAACATAGAACCTATTGTGGCGGTTCGGAGACTTGCCCTCAAAGGGGTGCCCTCTGTTGTTAGTCTCTACAGATTCTCGATAAACAACGATTGGCTCACTGACTTTCACCTTGATGCCTTGCTCCTCCTCGATTCGATAAGTGGTGATCTCAAGATGCAGCTCGCCCATTCCTGCCAGCAGTGCTTCTCCAGTCTCCTGATTCGTAGTTACGCTTAGACTGGCATCAGCCTTGGCAAGTGAACGCAATGCATCGATGAACTTTGGAAGGTCCTTCATCGACCGAGGCTCAACAGCAACAGTGACAACAGGTTCAGAATAGTGGCGAATTGCTTCGAATGGAGTGAAGTCCTTATCGCGTGAAATTGTGACACCTGCCGCGGCAGAACGTATTCCAGTCAACGCAGCAATATTTCCTGCAACCACTGAAGGTACTGAGATACGATCTCCACCAACCATCATACTGACTTGCTGAACTCTTTCGGCCTTACTTGCACCTAGAGCCCATACGCTTTCGCCCTGATTGATGGTTCCAGAATAGATTCTTCCTACAGCAACCTCTCCTGCATGCGGATCCATCCAGATCTTGGTAATCATCATCGCCAACTCTCCTTCAGGGTCACATTCAATCATCGCTTTACCAACGGGAGTTTCACTATCTCCATTCCAAATATTAGGAATACGGTATCGCTGAGCCTCAACAGGACCTGGTAGTTTAGTAACTGCCATGTCCAACAACACCTCATGTACTGGGGCTTTCTTGGAGAGTTCTTTCTGTTGCTCATTATGGCAATGCTCAAAGATATCAGTGAATGAGATTCCAGATTTCTGCATGTATGGAACTGTAATACCCCAATTGTGGTATGCGGATCCGAATGCGACTGTTCCATCAGCAACGCTGACCAACCACTCTTTTTGCAACTCTTCAGGAGCGAATTGTCCAATCAATTTGTTGACCTTGGTGATGGTTTCTTTGAATCTCTCCATCATATCTTCCGGTGTGACTTGCAATTCATTGA
>CAXRJY010000098.1:0-4770 GCA_964230915.1 Candidatus Poseidoniaceae archaeon
GCAATCCAAACAAAACCTCTGAACCAGACCGAATTTCGAATTCGTAGAAGCAAGAGGAGTTCACAGATGACGAGAATGGCAAGTAGTAGTAATGTGATATATCTTGAATCATCAAGATAATTTGTTTCTTCATGCGATTCAATCTCCTCTGTACTCTCGTTTGAAACATCTTCAGGTACAATCGAATCTCGTTTGAACATGTACAACATCAGGGGAGTGGCCCTTTCGACCTTCACGTCGACTAGAGTTTCATCCTTGTCAACAACCATCAGGCCATGTATCTCACTTGGAGAAGGTGCTCCTTCAGTGTATTTTCCATCATACTGTATAACCAGCCATGCAGAAGTTGCGATGTGCAAGGTGACAAGGACTGTCACTGACAATCTGACCCAATGTCCGACTCTCGAAGAGGGGGGCCTCAGTCTCATGCCATCCCCTATCGGTGATACTCATCAGAGGAGTTGTCTCACTCTTCTTCACGAGATTGTCGGGAAGCAATGATTCCGGTCAAGACAGTGACTATGACGACACTGATAGGTGAGATGAATGGAACAAATCCACCTTCAGCAGCCTTCTTCTCAGCAGCCGACTCTCCATCGTCATCACCTGAATCATCCCCAACTCCAAGGTCCGCAGGGTCAATTCCTGCATCCTCAAGAACCTGTTCAATCTCAGATGTATCGTGCTGACTTTCATCGACTATCTCTTCGACGGTATCAGCATCAGCCGACGAAGTAACCGCATCGATTACTGCCTGACCAGTCAGATAGACAACACTGATTGGAGCAGTTGGATTATCGCTGTATCCAGCTGTGGTTGGTCCAATCAAGGTCTGATCAACCCCATCGGTTGCATCTTCCACATAGAGGCCGAATCCAACTATTGTGGCATGAGTATCGCTCCAGAATGAGTAGAATTGACCATCAGAATATGGGAACTCATTGGCCTCGATATTACTGAATTTATCTTCTAGATTCTCAAGGAAGGACTCAAGCGTATTTTCCAGGTTGGAGTTTCCGAATGCTTCAGCGATCTTCTCCAACTTCTCACTTGGACGAGGTTCGTCCTCGACTTCTGTGCAATCTGTCTCAGTTGAAATGGCCACCCCATTCTCATCCAACAAAGAGACTTCAACACAGAATGTTCCTTCTGCACCTACCTCGATTTCATCACCATAGATATCAGAATTATATTCACCGACATCAACAGTTTCACTGTAAATTGTTGTACCGCTGGAATCCATGACCTTGGCACGAATAGAATGCCCTTCTGTTTCCCACACGTCTGTAGCCCACCCTTGGATTGAAACGCTGGTGCCTTTATCATCCCATATCTCCACACCACCAATCCGTGGTCCTATAATCTCACAGTCTTCACCTGAAGCCAATAAATAATTGTCAGCGTCATATAGTTCCCATTCGAGACAAACATTGCTTCCTGGAACATCTCCAAAGAAGTAGATAGAAGTGTATGAATAACCCCAATCCCAAATATCTTGGTGACACTCTGGAACATTCGCCCAATAATCGCACAAGGTCTGAGTACTACTGGCAAAGGTGTCTCCAGTATCACCATCATTCAGATTCATGACAACAGAATACATGCGCAATATTCCTTCATCTCCACCATCATTGCAATCCAACTCTCCATCATTGACGGAACTGAAATCAATGCTTGTCCCGTCGCTGCAAGTGAAGTCGGAAGCATGTTCAGGCTCGTCAGAACCATCGCCACAATCCGAGCCACCATCATTTACATAATCAAATGGTACTGATCCACCATCGTCACACTGGAATTGAGGACCATTCATTTCTTGCTCCTCAGTCAACCTTTCCAAACCTTGGAAACTCACTTGACCGTTTATCCAATCATCTTCACTTTCATCACTAAGTTCTCCATCAACATACACACTAGAAGTGATTACTCCTTCATCAAGGCCATTAGAACAATCTTCCCAACCATCGTTGACTTCCCACTCATAGATAGAGGTGCCATCGCCACAATCAAACATTTCATCTCCATCATTACCTTCTGCAAGCCCGAATGGATCCTCAAACTCTTCACCGAGTTCATCTTCGAAATCATCTGCCATTTCACTACCGACTCCCTCAACTGCAGGTTCCATTGCATATTCCATCAACCAGAGCATCAGTGGGTTTGCTGGCCCGCAATCCCAACAGCCGCGAACGTTGGTTGTAGGTCCATCATCAAGAGTAACAACCAATGAATCATCGATGTCAAAACTCATCCAATTACTCATATATGGCTCCTCAATGGTACCAGAATCACTAGCACTATCACTTAGTTCGATATCAAGTTCACCAGCATCCATCAAGAATTCCTCGGTAGGTATTCCAGACACTGAAGCATCATAACTTGCAGAACTGGCATAGGTTCCCATCAACGAACCACAATCATCATACAATTCGATTTCATTTTCCCATTCCCATGAATCACTTTCATCATTACAATCCCAATAGACATAATCATGGGTTGACAGTTCCTTGTATATTGGACTTGGAGAACCCAGCCTCCATTCAAGATGTGATTCATCGAGCGAGAATCTGAGATTCGCTTCCATATCAAAAGCAATATTGAACTGTTCTCCATCTCCTTTGAACTCAGCATCAATACTCAATTCACTTCCAATTTCAAAAGCCATGGTGAAATCCATATCAGCACCCAACAATTCAAAATCATCATTGAAGTATTCGATATAATCGACATCCATGCTGATTGCTTGCTCATTATCGGAAGCCATCGAAATGTCAAAACTGGTGCCAGCAGAGCCAAATGTGGACTCGCTCCAATCGGTCAACAATGCTCCATCAAACAACACACCATGCCGGATTGTCATATCTGTGGTTCGAGACCATACGTCCACAGTTTCTTCATTGTTGTTTGTAATGGTCTGGTCACTATGGTCCTCGGTGTAAGAGACATAGAAATTTGATGAACCAGTGGTTGCCTGCCCAATAACTAGGTTGAACCCTGCTTCTGTTGCTGCATCCATCACATCCTGAAGTATACCGTTGAAATCCAATCCAGACAGAGTTTCCAGATCTTGGTCAAGGTTTGACCAGTCGTATTCCACCCCGTAATGAACTGCATTATCATCAGATTCTGAACCTTCGGCCTGCGCTATCGGAATGAAGGCAGAACCAAGTAGGAACATCGTGGTCATCATCAAGCTCAAAGTGCGAGAACTCTCTCTACTCATGGCCCCTACGGGGCCACACTCAGACAAATACCCTTTGCCGACAGAAAAATAAAGGAAAATGGGGAATTTTCAATTTTCCTGCTCTGGAATATCTCCATTCAGAGAATCTGGATTGTCATCCAATGGACCCCATGGTGTACGGGTTCTATTCAGACCAATTCGCTTGAAGTACAGGAATCTAAGGTTCTTCCAACCATCGCCCCATGTATGAATGACTGCTTCGCCAACTCTCTCCCTGTAAGGAACTGCAATCTCAATCGCCTTCTTCTTGCCAAGATTCTTGCGCGCCAGGATTTTCATTTCCTGAGAGAGTGGCATTCCATCATTGGTTGGACGCATCTTTGGATTCTGCATTATCGATTTGCGGAATACCCACATTCCGGATTGAGAATCCTTGATTCCGTACCAATACAACATTCTGGCTGTGAATGACAGCACCCAATTTCCGAAACCGTGCAATCCTGACATCGAACCCTCCTCTGCCTTGGACAAACGATCGCAAGTGATGAAATCAAGGTCTTCATCAATGAGTTTCTTGACCAGATCAGGTACTACTTCAGCAGGATATGTGCAATCTGCATCCATGGTGACGATGTAATCTCCCTTGGCTATCTCAAAACCAGTACGATAGGCTCTACCATACCCTTTGCGTGGCTCGATATGGACACGGGCTCCTTTCTCAAGAGCAATCTCTCTGGTCTTGTCTTTTGATTGGCCATCAACGATGAGTATCTCGAGATTCTCACACCATCCCCTAGGAATCGAATCAATTGTCAAACCAACAGCGGCCTCCTCTTCGTATGTTGGCAGGATTACTGTGACCGAGATAGGGAGCGGGTCAGCCATGGATAACGCAGCGACGACCCCGCAATAGTCTTTCAAACCTCCCAATTGCTGGGTTTACCTTTCTACAATAACGGAAACACACCTGTCCGCTCTTGCCAATCGTTGAAATCATGTTCCACCTCGGAGATGTTGGTAGAGATGCACATCGCACTGGTCTCAGGTGAATATCCACCTCGATGGGGGGGTATTGGTTCGGTCTCATACCATCTTGCTGCAAGCCTTGCCCGACGAGGGCACCAAGTCACCGTCATTACTCGAAAGAACAGAGGAAAAAGAGCACCACGTCAAGAAGGCGTGGAGGTCATTGAAGTGGGATGGGCACCTATTCCCATGCAATTCACCCGTTCGTATGGGAAAAATGCTCTGAAAGCACTGAAGACGCTGCATAGAAGACAACGTGTAGATGTTGTACATCTGTTGTTACCACTGATCTCTTGGACACGCAGGCAATATCGGACCGTCAAACAAGACATTGCACCAATCGTTTCTACATTGAATGGTTCATGGCTAGGTGAAAAGGGAGGAATGAAACTTGCAGCCAAGCATAGAGAAGCTGCAACATGGAAGAACCCCAATGACTTGGCGATTCTATTGACCGGTGGCTGGTTCTCTAGATTCGAACGTTCAGGTATTTTAGAAAGCAATCTTTGTGTTGCAATTTCAGAGTCAACGAAAAATGAGTTCAAAACTCAATATCGACCTCC
>CAXRJY010000099.1:0-6510 GCA_964230915.1 Candidatus Poseidoniaceae archaeon
TCCATCATCGCCTCAAGAATACCTTCTCTCAGTCTATTGTAGAATGAGCCTTCACCCAGCGAGATGTTCAGTGGTTCAATCATCTGTCTATTCAGAATCCTGCTTCTTGCACTATGGATGTCGATTGAATTAGCCCATACCGTGTCAACCAGTTCACGTTGAGCCTTCAAGAATTCAACTGATTCAACAATCAAGGCACTGTCATCTCTTCCTCGGCCGATTGGATTTGAATCCATCGACATGGATTGTATTACAATATCACTGTCTATCAATACAGAACCTGAAGTTGAATCATCACTGTGTCGAATTTCAATGGTGTCATGTAGTTCATCATAGAAACGATTGGTCTTTTCTTCAATTTGCGCAATCACCCTTACCCTAACACCTCTCTGAGAGGCTCGATTGACAACTTCAACACATCCCGATCGATTGATGTGCAAGATTCCCCATTTTCCTAGTATCAGTACCACTTCATTCTCAGCATCATCGATCAATCGCTTCAGCGAAGCCTGAATATGCCCTCTCTCCTTGATGACAGTGAAAGTAGGCTCACGAATATCTGGTGGCATTGTGACGAATGCTTCTGAGCCATTGTTGAGTTCATCAAGGTGGAACTTCAACCGACGAAGTTCTTCCTCTTCATGGCTGATCAATAGCTTGAAAATATCAGCAATTGCATGCCCTACAAAGCGCATTGGCCTGTCTACAGTAGAACTGGCTAGTCCTTTTTCCTGCAGGCGTTTCAGAGTATTGTATGCATCCATACGTGTGATTCCAACCATGTTTCCAATTTCACTGGCTTTGAGAGGTTCACGACCAGCAAGAGAAACAGCAACTCTAGCATCCTTTTCTTCAAGTCCCGAATCAACTAGACGTCTAATTACATCTTCAACTGGTTCTAGGTCCATGTCATGCCCTCAGCGTCCTTTCTTGGTCTTCTCTTTACTCAAGAGATTGCAGCGGCGCACTTGTTCCTTAGCCAGTTTCTGCTGTTCCTTGGTCAGACCACGCGGAATTGATTGTTCAAAACATTTGACAGCATCATCATATCTTTCCATTTCTCCATATGCCGTTCCCATATTGTATAATGTGGCACCGGTGACGGAATTAGGATCGATGAGCATGGCCTTGTGGTGATTATCGATACATTTCGGGTAATCTTCAAGATAGTAGAAACAATTTCCTCTAGCATTCAGAATTCTGATGATCATCGAATCATCATGGGTGAACATGGGGAGGGCTTTGTCAAAACAAGACAGTGCTTGCTTGTATTTCTTGTCTGCCAGCAACCCAAGTCCTTTGTTATACCATTCAACATCCTGATTGGCTACTGATGTTGATTTGGAAACCACAGTGTTATTGGCTTCAGCAGTGACTTTCTGAGTTGCATCCAGTGCAACCTTGGCTAGGTCAATCTGTGGCGATTGCACAGTCTCAGGCGCACTATTTTCTGGTTCAGCAATTGGCTCGAGAAGAATTGAATCAGAAACTACAGGTGTTGGAGCAGTGGCAACCGGCTCGACAGTAGCCACAACTGCTGGCGGTGGAGTATCTACAGCAAGAGATTGATTCGCTGCATCGATGAACACAACTCCACTCAACTCATCATACTTGCTTCTGCAACGGGCTGCGGTCGCTTCGTCGCCAGCGGCCACCAAGGCCTTGGAGAGACCAAGCCAGTACGAAGCCTCTTCCTTGTCAACTTTCAACAACTCCTTCCAACAGAGGACAGCATCAGTATGCATTCCTGCAATACTCAGGGCACGAGCCCTCAAAGTTGAATTTTCACTGAGCATGGGCAATGCCTCGTTAGCAAGAACAGGGCCTTCTGGGATAGTGGGGGGTACTCCCTTAACGTGCTCAAGTACTGCTGCTTCACCTTCAGCAAGTTCCACCAATAGTGTGGCGAATTCAATCTTCGAATCATGTTCAGGCTCTAACTCCAATAATTTTCTCCATGCATCCAATGCTTCCTCAACATCTCCAATTTCAATGCTTATTGTAGCCAAACTGTGTGCTGCCCTTACATAGTCGTGTTTTCGTTGTAATGCATTCTTGAAACATTCTGCAGCACGTTCATTCTCATTCTTACGACGATGGATGGCTCCAAGGTTGTACCATGCTGAAGCGTCTCCATCATCGAGACTCAAAGCATGGTTGAAAGCATCGATTGCATTGTCATTGAGGTCTAGTCTAGCCATTGCGCCAGCAGAGATTCTCCATGAATCAGGGTGTTGTGCTGCCGAACCGTGAAGGTGCTCCATCAGCATTGACAATGCGCCTTTCGCATCACCCGAGCGAAGTAGGCCCTTTGCTTGATTGCATAGAGTTTCAAGATCGGGTCCAGATGGTGCGGGTGATTGCCCATCAGGGTCCTCTTCTTCTCGTACTGCTGCTCTTGATTCGGCTTCGGCTTCTGCGGCCTTGGTTGCTGCAACCAGGCCTGCTGCAGAATGTAACTCCTCTTTGTCTAGATACAGGTTACCATCATCATCATGCAATCGTGCTTCTTCCAATACGGCTTCCCTGTCCCGAATGCCATGTGCATCCATTGCATCCTTCACATCATCTTCTGACCAAACCAGTTCACCCCTTTCAGGTGCCGCCTCTGAGGCTTGGGCTTGGCCCATGATGCTGATATCAACCGTATTTGCTCCAGCAACAACTCCAGTTCCTGCAGCATCTCCTCTACGAAGAAGGTCGAGTAACAAGTGATGTCCAGGAAAACTATCGAGAGCAACCTTGGCCCAGCGCTTTGCCCCTTGCGAATCTCCCATACGATCCAGAATGATGGCAAGATTTGCTGCAGCAGGGCCATGCTCTGGATTCAAATCAAGTGTAATTCCAAACGACTGTCGTGACCCACGAGTATCTCCTTGGGCTTCTAGAATGACTCCTCTGTTGAACCATGCCATCTCTGCTCCGGGATCCAAGGCAATTGCCTTGTTGAACAATGTCAAAGCCTCACGGTTCTTACCGTCTCGGGTAAGTGCCTCACCTTCTCCAATCAGTGCTTCGACTTCATCAGAACCTTCGGTTGCAACATTTTCCAGATCCTCGTCCATTTTGAGGTCACTGGAAAGTGCACTACTGACTTCTCCTATATCATCAACATCGGTCAGTGCCCACGGGTCATCATCGGAGTTTTCAGGTTCTTTCACATTTTCAGGTTCTTTCACAGGTTCGTTCACCATGCTGGACAAACCGGCATTTTCCAATGCTTCCTGTGAGATGTCACTACCTTCGGCTAGTAAGGAAGTCGGGTCCGAGGCGGGGTCGTTGGCGTTAGACGTCACTGATGCACCGGCAGGAGACCGGGACGAACATGGGATAAGCATTACCTCATCAAGTTCCGTTTCCACAAACTGGCTATTGCAAATCACTTTGAATGAGGTTGGTGAGCGGAGCACATGGGAGAAGAAGCGATTAAGATTCTCGGCCTTTCAGGCAGTTATGGAAATGAATCAAAGAATACTAGGCTGGTAAGTCTTGCTTTGGCGATGGCAGAGGAGGCCGGTGCAGACATTGAATTCTGGGAATTATCCGAAAAACCTCTACCTTTGGTTGGTGAAGAAGGTTGTTGGCAGGATGAGAACGTCAAGGAGTTTCAATCACTAGCCAGTTCATGTGATGCATTCATCCTCTCCAGTCCCGAATACCACGGAACCATGTCTGGCGTAATGAAGAACACACTCGATTGGTTGTACAAAGATCATGTTGGTGGCAAGGCGTTCGCTTTGATGTCGAGTCTTGGCGGGATGTCGAATTCCAACACTCTCAATCACATGCGAATATGCATTCGCTGGTTGCACGGATGGGTGATTCCAGAGCAGGTTGCAGTAGGACATGTCAAAGAAGCATTTGACGATGATGGAAATTTGACCGATGACGAGATACGCAGTAGAATCGAAACACTTGTTTCATCATTGATAGATGCAGCAAAACGTCTCAGATAGTAACTGAGGAATATACATGCAGAGTAGAAAGGACCCTTTGGGTCAAGAGTATGTTCTGATACCGGCTGGGGAGTACACGATCGGCAGTGAGAGAGTAGGTTCACATCCTAATGAATCTCCTCTTAGAACCGTCTTGTTGAATAACGAGACATGGATTTCCGTAAGGCCTGTGCTACAGAGTGTTTGGAGTGAAGTGTGTGGCTCTAACCCAAGTCGTTTCTGTGATGGTTTTGAAGCGGGACTACGCCCAGTCGAGAGAGTTGATTGGGTAGAGGCCAATAATTTCGGAAGCAGGTTGTCAGAATTCTTTGACTCGGTTGAAGGCTGGCATCACGATGGGGTTTTCAGATTGCCGAGTGAAGCGGAATGGGAAATTGCAGCCCGTGCTGGAACTGACACTGAGTGGTATTCAGGAGATGCAGACAAGGACATCCATGAGCACGTGTGGAATGCTGGAAATTCTGGTGGTTCTTCGAAGATGGTTTCGCAGAAGCACGCAAATCCTTGGGGTATTCATGATATATGTGGAAATGTAGCAGAATGGTGTCTTGATTCTTGGCATCCTGATTACAGAGATGCGCCCAGTGATGCTTCAGCCTGGTTGACAGGAGGCGATCCCTCGCGAAGAGTGCATAGGGGCGGCTCATGGTTCACAGAGTCTGAAGCGACTAGAAGTGCTGCCAGAGCCAGTGCCGAAGTAAGTCGAATTTCTGACGGTATTGGTTTGAGGTTGGTGTGGCAAGCCTTGTGAATGGTCACCGGTTCGGACGAACATGGGAACTTTGTACCACAACCCAAGATGCTCCAAATCACGACAAACTTTGGCGATTGTTGATGATTCCAATGCTGAATTCAAATTGATTGAATATCTGAAAACACCTTTGACCGAGGTGCAGATCCTAGACCTTCTTACACGTTTGCAGGGTGGTGCCAGTTCGCTTGTAAGGTCTCAAGACGCAGATTTCCGTGAAACCGGAGTGGATGCGAATTCACTCGATGACCCGAATGTAGTTGCAGCATTATTGGCAAGCAACCCGCGTTTGATGCAACGTCCGGTGTATGATGACGGAGTCGTAGCAGTAATTGCCCGTCCTCCTGAACTTGTCAATTCGCTACTTTGATCATTCTTCTTCAGGCCAGACACAAGTCTCGCCATCCAATGGTTCTATGTCGAAATCCAATGACTCATCGAGTTCCGGAAGAATCTGGTTTGGTGGTGTTACTCCCGGTCCTGTTGGCCACCCTCCAGTGAAAGGCTCATCCAGAATCGCAATACAATTCAGAGTTTTCAGATTCTTTAGCCCGAGTGCGGTTCGTTCCTGAACCGGTGCTACTCTTTCATGGAAGGTTGCATCAAGGAGCCTACAGATGTCTGCGAAACTCAAACTCCCATCACATAACTCCCACAGCAGACTGTTGAGATCATCAAATGGCCTGCGAATTTCTTTACTCCCTCCAAATAGCCGATGGGCAACTTTTTCCAATTTGTTGAAATTCTTCTCAAATCTCAATACCACTCTTCTTCCACTGACTCCTGGAGTTTCTGGATGCACGCCAGCGCTACCGGTTCTAGCCCACCATACCGGTAATCGTACGGGGTAGGTCTCTGCCAATACATGTTCATCGACACCTGGTAATTCGACCATCTCTTCACCTCAATCTATATTCCAGGTCCATATCACTAGTGTCAACATACAAATGCTGCCAAGAATAGCACAGAATCGCATTAGATTGACTTTTTCAGTAAAGTTGCGTAGATACCAAGTGCTTATGCCAAGAAATGAAACCAACACGAATAGAGCATACCATGTTCCGGGCAACTCCATAGTTAACTCTGAAGGCACCTCTTTCAAGATGATGTCGGCTACCATGAAGCACGACAACGCGGGCAGTTACTGACTGTGGCTTTGGCCTTGGCATCTGCCCAACCTCCACAGTCCGGGCACTGGCTCCACTGAGGGTCGGTTGTCAGGGCGACTCCGCTGATCATGCAATTCACTGAAGGCAAAGCATCACTATCTGTGGATGTCATGACAACCTCTCCCTTCATTTCTTGTTCTTGTGGAATTGTAGGTTCAGATTCGACAGTTGGTGTTTCCTCTACGATTGCAGTGGGTGATAATGAGTCGAAAGCGTTCTGGAGCGGCTGAGTAGAACTTTCGATAGTTGCGGTAGCGGTTTCAGAATATCTTTGATCAATCTGCTGCTGCGTCCATCCAGAGGCCAGAAGTTGGGAGTTGCTGAAACCATCAGAATATGTTCTATCTTCACTTACTACAGGTTTGCTGGGAGATAGGAGTTCAGATGCAGCAGTGACTGATTGTTGGGAGACAAGTGGTTGTTGCACAGTTGCTGGTGGCCCAGAAGGCAGTGGCTGATACGTGTTCACGGGTTGTTGTACGGGAGCATAACTCTGTGCATATTCGATGCTATCGTGTGAATATGCCGCCTCATTTTGTGTAGGTTGACTGTATTCTATCGTGTTGGGATAGTGGCTTTCGACTTCTTCAACCTCTTCTTCCTCCTTGCTTCTCGACATCACCAATAAAGCGAT